>VRUF01000384.1 GCA_019456245.1 Planctomycetota bacterium
AGCTTGTTGACGGTGAGGCGGAGTACAATTTGTCTACGGACGATTATGCCGGGGCGGTAGAAAAGATCATTGCAGCGGGCGGGAAGATAGTAGGCGGTTGCTGCGGGACAAGCCCTGCGTATATTGAGGCTGTTGCAAAAAGGCTTTAGCGGCTTAGCAGGGGTTTAATCGCGTCCACGGTTTTTTGTGTTGCTCCCTGATTTTTCATTATTATTTCCTGGCCTTTTGCCCCTATTGATTGGGCGTAATCATTATCGGTCAGGCATTTTCGGGCTATTTTGTATAGTCGTTCGGCGTCTTTTACCTGTATCGCGCCGTTTTCATTGAGCAGGGCTTTGACGGTTTGCCTGAAGTTGAAGGTGTGCGGGCCGAAGATGGTGCATTTTCCTAAAGCAGTCGGTTCCATCATGTCCGAACCTCCCATCGGTGTCAGGGTTCTGCCAACGAATACTACCGTAGCGATTGCGTAGAATTTTTTCAGGTCTCCCATTGTGTCGCCGAGTATTATGGCAGGTTTTGTGGAAAGGTTTTTTTCATCGGCTTTGATTGTGCTTAAGCGGATGAAGTCAAAGGATGATTGGGCGATGAGTTGGGCAACTTCTGCGAAGCGTTCCGGTTTTCGCGGAATGATCGCCATACGCAGATCCTTGAGCTGGGGATCCTGCTTTAGTTTTGTAAATATATCGATAGCTGTCTTTTCTTCGCCTGGTCCGGTACCGCCTATTACGAAGAGTTTTTCGTATGAAAGGTTTAACTGTCGTTTGAGGGTGTCTGCTCCAGTGATTGATCCGGTTGTCTGGGCGGTGTCGTATTTTAGCGAGCTTGTTACGATGACCTTATTTTCGTCGCAGCCGAGTTTGATGAATCGCCTTGCATACTGGTTTGTCTGGGCAAGTGTGAGTGCAAGTTTTGAGAACATCCAATTTGTCGCGAATTTGATGATTTTGTATCTCGGGAAACTGCGGTCGCTTATTCGTCCGTTTACGACGACGACCGGTATGTTCTTTTTGTTTGCGATCTGGACGAGATTTGGCCAGACCTCAAGTTCCATGAGCAGGATTATGGCGGGAGAGATATTTTTGATAGCGCGTTTCATCACTTGCGAAAAGTCGAATGGGAAGTAGAAGACG
>VRUF01000152.1:0-6491 GCA_019456245.1 Planctomycetota bacterium
CGAATCATGTCTGGACAATGGGCGAGCTGCTCAGATACAAGCCCAAAAACGGATACAGCTAAACTGGACTACCACCGGGTTATTTAGTAAGTTATCTAAAAACAATAACAGTATTATTGTATATAATCTTAATAAATTCAAGCTTATTATATGATTTTATTAAATTATTGAGACTTTTGCATATTTGTTAATGCCCAAAACCAAGTTTAAAAGAAACTTGACAAAATAAAAGCAGAAAAATTAAAAAATTCTGAGCTTTGCTCTTGCATGGGAAGATTTTTATTGTTAAGATATCTGCATGCGTAATACACATTCAGATAGGAGGAAATAGCATGGACCTGCAGGAAGAAAAAATGAAGCTTGTCGAAAAGATCCAATCTTTAGATAACGTCATCAGAGGCTCGATTTATGAAATGAAGCGATATTGTGGAAAGCCTAATTGTATATGCGCAAGGGCCAAGAAGCCCCACAAATCCCTGGCTCTGTCATTTAGCTATAAAGGTAAGACGAAGTTGATACCAATCAAGAAAGAACAGATTCCGGGAATCAAAGCAAGAATGAACGACTACAAAGAATTGAAGGCAGCCATTGATGAATTAACCAGGATCAACGCCGAGTTGCTGCGAAGCGAACAATGAGGGGAAGTGGATCATGGAGGATCGAGAAGTTGTGTATCAGGACGGTAACATCGAGGTCGTAAAGCAGGATGAGTATTTAGAATTGAACTACAAAACACCCCATCTGATCCGGATAAAAGTCGGCGACAGGCAGGCCATGGATGATGAAGTGATCCGCATGCTTAAGATGCGTAATCCAGAAGGACAGAAGTATTTTGTCCAGAAAGAAGTGGGAAAGATCATCGGGCTCTCGCGGCAGATGATCAACCGACGCTGGCAGGTGTACAGGCAAGAGGGCCTGTTGGCGCTATTGGCCGGAGAGTGGGAGAAATCCAGGATCACACCGGCACTCTTAGACAGGCTGGCAGAGATCGTTGTGGAAAATCCTTTCCTGTTCGAACATGAAATCAAAGAGCGTCTCCGGGAAGAGAATATCTGTACAGAGGTATCGGATGCCACGCTTTACAGCGCTTTGAAACAAATGGACGGCAGGAAACTCATCATGCTCATGCGAGAGAAAGCCAGCAAGAGTGTGCCGGAAGCCTTTATGGAAGCAGGCTACATAATCGAAAGGTTGTTTGGAATTATCGACGATCTGTTTATCAGTGCCTGAACCGGGAATGCAGGACAAAGTATTTCACTAGACCGCCTGATGGGATCGAACTGTATTCCCGGGTTCATCGGGAGGTAAAGAAGATGACGCTCAGGTGGATTTTTCACCTGCGGGGCTCTTTAAGCGGTGTTCGAGATGAACTGAAAGAACATGGAATTCAGGTCGCTTTGATTACAGTGCTCCGATGGCTAAAAAAAGCAGGGGAAGAATGCGTCAATGTTTTTAGCCTCTTTAGGCAGGAAGACTGGGAGCAGTCGCTCTGTATCGATGAGAAGTGGATCAAGGTACGGAATAAATGGTGTTACGTATTCACTGCCGTAGGAACCAAAGTAACGGACCTGCTGGCAGTGGAGCTGTTTTATCACAAAGACAAACAGGCCATGAGGACTTTTCTCCGCCAGCTGAAAGCCCTTGGATTTCGTCCGGAATCGATAATCACGGATTTGCTTATGGGTTATGAGTCGGTTGTGAGAGAAGTGTTCCCGGATTGTCTTTATCTTCAGTGTGTTCTACATGCTGGCCGGGATGCCAAACGTATTGTCAGAAAAGCTCTGCCGGCTGAGGAAGATGAGTAGTGGAAGAATAGGCTGACAAAGCGTATTAGGACGTTATTCAAAAGTAAAAATATCAAACAGGTTAAAAAGCGATATTTCAAGATCATGCAATTGAGGGAGCAAGCCCCTGCCGCGGTTTCAGGTGTTTTTAAAATGTTGCAGAAGTATTACCCCAAACTCTGTCTTTCGGTTCAACGAAAGGATATTCCCAAAACCACCAATCCGGTTGAGGGAGCGATTGGAGAGTTTGAAGAACGATACCAGCTCACCAAAGGCTTCACTTCCTTCTATTATGCTCAGTTCTTCATCAAAGCCTACCAAATCTACTACCGCCTCAGAAAGATAAGCTTTGGTCGCTTCCGAGGGAAAAGTCGTTTGGAGCTAAAGAGAAACCCGGTGGGCAAATTGAGTTTTGCCGACTTCCTGACGCCTACCTTCTGCTGATTTTGTCAAGTCTATAGTCTTTAACAAATATGCAAAGGTTTCTCACAGAAACATGGTTTCTTTGAAAGAAAAATTCTTGACAGCGTGGCCGAGGAGATATGATCCAATGTTGTGGATGAGGTAAAAAAAGAGTATATCCTTTGGTAAGGACTTTAAGAATAAATTACCAAATGGAGGATATACTCGTGAAAGATTGTACACCAAACATGAATCATAGTCCAGAAGAAAACAGTTGGTCTGTGCTTGAACAGATTGCCAGAGAAGGAGCTCGGCGACTGCTACAGCAAGCTTTGGAAAAGGAGGTGGAAGAATATCTGAAATTACACCAGAGCTTTCGAAATGAAGAAGCTCGACAAGCTGTGGTTCGTAATGGATACATGCCGGAGAGAGAGCTCGTCACAGGTATGGGGCCAATAAGTATCAGGCAATCCAGAGTGGATGACAGGCAGATCAGAAAAAATGATAAGGCAGAAAGGTTCAGCAGTAATATATTGCCACGGTATATGCGGCGGGTACCAAGCATTGATAATCTGATCCCGGTGCTTTATCTGAAGGGGGTATCTACAGGAGATTTTTCTGAAGCCTTGGTTGCCATATTAGGTGAAGGAGTTAGAGGGTTATCAGCCACAAATATTGTACGGCTGAAGCAAAGTTGGGAGACTGACTATCATCAATGGTCCAAAAGAGAACTTGGAGATAAGGAGTATGTGTATTTGTGGGCAGATGGGATCTACGTTAATGTACGCCTTGAGGATGAACGAAGCTGCCTACTGGTGATTATGGGCGCTACAAGAGAGGGAAAGAAGGAACTAATTGCCGTGAGCGACGGGTTTCGTGAAAGTACGCTGAGTTGGAAAGAGATTCTATTGGACCTTAAGCGCAGAGGCTTGAAGACGGCCGGTAAGCTGGCCATAGGAGATGGTGCTTTAGGGTTCTGGGCTGCTTTGGAAGAGGTGTATCCTGGGACTAAAAGGCAACGCTGCTGGGTTCACAAGACGGCAAATATTCTGGATAAGCTGCCAAAGCGTATTCAGGGAAAAGCCAAGTCTATGATCCATGATATGTACATGGCAGAGAGTAAGAAAATGGCTTTGCATGCCTACGAGCATTTTAACGAGACCTTTAAGGACAAATATCCGAAGGCGGTGAACTGTTTGATAAAAGATTTTGATGATCTGTTCACCTTTTATGATTTTCCAGCAGTTCACTGGGGTCATATACGAACCACAAATCCGATTGAATCAACTTTTGCTACGGTTCGTCTGAGAACGAAACGAACTAAAGGATGTGGTTCCAGAATAGCAACACTTACGATGGTCTTTAAGCTTTGCCAGGAAGCTGAGAAGTCCTGGCAGCGCCTGAAGGGTTATAAGCTGATTCCTTTCGTTATGAAGGGTCGGGTTTTTGTTGATGGCGAATTGAAGAGGGAGGTAACATAAAGGAGTTTAGGGTCAATACCGGGGATGTGCTTTTTTTCATCCACAACTATTGACAATATCTCCGAGCGGGTTTAAACTGAGTCAAATGAACCCGATGTCTAAAAAGGCATTAAGAAAATCAGAAAGGAGACTCTCATGAAAAAATCGAGCGTTTTTTTCACTATCTTTCTTGTTGTCGTTCTTTTGCTTCCTCTTACCGCGGTGTTTGGAGGAGGGAAAGGCGAGGAAGCCGAGGGTGACAGCAAGTATCCGAACCGGCCGATCCAATGGATCGTCCCATGGGGAGAGGATAACGAGTCCGTGGCTATGGGTCGGATTCTCGCCGATGAGATGGGAAAGATCCTAGGGGTTAATATCGTTGTCTCGGCCATGCCCGGAGGCTCCGGCTCCAAGGCACTCCACCACGTTCTCTCTAAGCCGTCTGATGGTTACATACTTCTCGACGGCTGGGTTGCGCCGCTGATCTTCGTTGTTCTCAACCGACCGGACATCGGCTACACTCATGACGATTTCGAGCCGATCGGTCACATCGCCTTCATGCCGTTCACCCTTGTTGTACGCGAAGACGACGACCGCTTCGAGACATTGGACAAGTTCGTTGAGTACGGCCGCGCCAATCCCGGTAAGATGACCTTCAACGCAACGGGCGCCATCAGCGTTCCGCATGCCGTCATGGCCACCTTTCTCAAGAAGGCCGGTGTCGACGCAAAAGGTGTGCCCTATCCGGGTCTGGGTGCCGGAATCAAGGACTTCCTAGGTGGTACACTGGATTTCAGTATCGGTAACTTCTGGGTGATCAAAACCTATGGGAAAGAGACAAAGACCCTTTGTGTGTTTATGGATGAGCGTCATCCGTGGTTTCCGGATCTTCCGACAGCCAAGGAGCTCGGATACGATCCTGGCTTCGGCAATTCCGGCATGGGCTGGGACACTCTCATTGTGAAAAAGGGAACACCGGAGCCGATATTAAGGAAGCTTCGCGATGCCTACAAGCAGGCCGCCACGAACCCAGCCGTCATCAAGAGGCTGAGGGACATGAACTTCTGGCTCAACTACAAGGATCCAGAGGAGGCCAAGCAGCTGTGGATCGACAGCTATAACAACCTCGAAGAGGGCGTAACCGTCCTTAAAGAAAAGACCCAGTAGAAAAGAGAGCCTTAACACAAAAGGTACTCATTTGGTAATCATACCGTCCGTTCCCGTCTGGTCGATAAAGGATGGGGACGGACGTTTCTATCCGGGACGAGTATCCACGTAAGATTCAAAAAAGACGAAAAGTTAGCAGTAAGCTATTTGGGAATCTGCTTCGGGAATAGGTGTGAAGGGGGAGAAGCTCAGAGTGGTAGCTGCGTGACAATATTGATCTAAAAGGAGTCAGCCACTGGAGGTACGGTCCAAGCAAAATCTGAAAAAGAAGATCGCGGATAGTAAGAAGGTCATACGCGATGCTTTCGAGCGTTTTGATACCATGGTAGTGGCTACGGCGTGGACAGGCGGTAAGGACAGCACCCTCGTGCTCTGGCTTATTAAGCAGGTCTGCGACGAGGAAGGACTGCCTATGCCGCGTTGCTTCTGCATAGACGAAGGCGACATGTTCGACGAAGTGCGTGAGTTCCTGGAGCGGGTTGGTAGGGAGTGGAATATCGCTGTGGATATCATTCACAATAACGATGTCTCCGCTGCGGCGGGAGGTAAGCTCGGCGCCATGGTGAAGGTGAAGGCCCTGAATAAGAGGAACCGGCAGGAAATCGAGCGACTTGGCTACGAGGAAGAGCAGTTTCCCTACGAGCCGGAGTCGTTTGTGGGAAACCATCTTATGAAAACAGTGACCCTTAACATATATCTCGAAGAGAAGAGTTTGCAGGGCTTCTTTGAAGGGATCCGATGGGATGAGCAGGAGTCGCGGGCAAACGAAAAGTACTTTAGTCCGCGTCCCGCCACAGCCTACAGCCCCGACCATATGAGAATCTTCCCCATACTGCACTTCCTCGAGAGGGAGATATGGGAGACCCACTTTGCATTCGATATACCTGTCTGCAGCCTCTACGAGAAGGGATACCGCTCCCTGGGAGCCCGGATTACGACAATGAAGGAATCGGATGTCCCCGCCTGGGATCAGGACCTGGAGAATACCTACGAGCGCGGTGGGAGACGTCAGGACAAGGAGCATCTAATGAAGAGGCTGCGCGAGTTGGGCTACATGTAGAGCCGTATGGAATAAGGGGAAACGACCATGAAAACAATATACGATACACCTGAGGAGCGTTACGGTGTTCTCGATTTTCCCTGCGGAGCCGAGCGCTTGGCCAACGGTGATACCCTGATCGCCGATGCCGGTGACGAGATCCGCCGGGGGAGCGAGATCATCCAGGTAGATCGCAACGGGCAGATCGTGTGGAGCTATACGGAGAATCTGATCTTCGCCCACAGTGCGCAGAGGTTGCCGAATGGGAACACCTTAATAACTGATACGACCCACAACCGGGTGATCGAGGTTACCTACGAGAAGGAGGTAGTATTCGACAGCAACTTGTGGGGAGGTGGCACCGGAAAGCTTTCTGATGGGTCCCATCTGAGCTACCCGAACGACGCCCATGTAATGAGCGACGGTAACTTGATTATCACCGATCGAAACAACGACCGCTGTGTTATCGCAGACAAGGCGGGAAAGATGCTGTGGCAGTATAGTGAAGGAATAAAGCACCCGCACAACGCCGATCCCCTGCCGAATGGAAACGTCATCATCGCTGATTCGGATCAGAACAGGATCATAGAGGTAAACCGCGATAAGAGGATTGTCTGGTCGTATGGAGACAAGGAGGGG
>VRUF01000152.1:6501-6917 GCA_019456245.1 Planctomycetota bacterium
GCTCGCCTGGCCGCGGGACGCCGATAGGCTCGAAAACGGAAACACGCTAATATGCGACTCGAAGAATTCCCGCGTGTTCGAGGTCGATCCGAAAGGTAAGCTCGTTTGGAACTTTGTCCTGCCTACTTTGCGAATGTGTACGATGCCGATCCGCTTCCCAACGGAAATGTGTTGATCGTCGATCAGCAGCACCAGAGGATTCTCGAGGTTGACCGCTTTGGAGGGGTGCAGTGGGTCTTCCGCAACTACAGGCCCGCCCTCGTTGTGCAGCCGCGACTGACCAACGGCTTCTTCAAGAGACGTGATAAGAGAGACGAACCTGAGGGCTGGGTCCTTCTAACCCGGACGTCGGAGGGGGGCGGGAAGATCATCTGGTCTGAGGGCGAGCAGGGAAAGACCTGTGTCGGAATGGAATA
>VRUF01000153.1 GCA_019456245.1 Planctomycetota bacterium
AGGGACAGAACCCGGCGAACTGGAAAAAACGCTCGCCCTCGCCAATGCCCACGACAATATGTATGCGGTGCTGGGATACCATCCCCACCATGCCGAAGACGTAAGCGAGGAAGATATGGCATTGCTGAAAAGACTTTGCCAGGCTGAAAAAGTTGTCGCCCTCGGTGAAACGGGGCTCGATTATTTCTATGAACATTCCCCGCGCGACGTACAAAAGGATATCTTCCGCAAACAACTCTGCATCGCCGAAGAACTTACCCTCCCCGTCGTTGTCCATACCCGAAACGCCTTCGACGAAACCATGGAAATACTCGACGAGTTCTCCGGCAGGCTTAAAAACGTAGTAATCCACTGCTACAGTGGAACACCCGAACAAACAAAATTAGTTTTAGACAGAGGCTACTACGTATCCTTCACAGGAATTGTAACATTCAAAAAGGCACAGGAAGCAAGAGATTCCGCAAAGTTGGTTCCGCTGGACAAAATGATGGTAGAAACAGATTGTCCTTTTATCTCCCCAACCCCCGTAAGAAATCAGCGGCCAAACGAACCGGCACTGATGATCCACACAGCCAGAAAACTAGCGGAAATAAAAGAAATGGAATTAGAAGACTTCGCAGAAAAAGTAACCCAGACAAGCAAAAAATTCTTCAACCTGCCGTAACTGTCTATTTTTAAAGCACTTACGCTATGAACTCCTTGCATTTAGCCCGTTATTTCCAAAAATAATCGAAAAATTTGCATATTTTTGTTGCATCTCAGTGCATATGGTGTCATATTGTGACATATAGAAACAAAATAAAGAGAAGCTCGCCATGCAATTGATGTCAATAGAAGACCTAGCTGTTTACCTTGGTGATTCCAAGCGAACCATTTACAAGTACATAGCCACCGGCGACTGCCCGCCATACATGAGGATAAGCGCAAAGAATATAAAATTCGACCGCTCAGACGTAGACGCATGGCTCGTATCAAAAAAAGTTGACCCAAAACAGGAAAGGAATAAGAAATGATCGATTTTTTAGCAGCCGCAACTGAAGTAGTAACAAGGGCGCCGGATAAACCTCGGATTTTTATGACCTGGCTTCCCACTCTAATTGGTATAGCTGTATACGTCTTTATTCTTACGCTGATCATCGTAGGTCTGGTCCGGCTTGTAAAATATCTGGGAAGTGCAAAGAACGAACAGAAACTGATTCGCATGGAACTGGGGAAACTCGCTGAAGAAGTACACCTCATCCGCAAGGAGATAAAAGGGAAAAACCCCAGCTAATCAGATTTTCTTCTTTGCCGTTACAACCCGGTCGTTATTCTGAAAATCTTTTTCGATTATTATTTCCGAAAAGCACCCAGCCCCTTTGAGTAAGTCCTTTATAGCTTTTCCCTGCGCATACCCGATCTCCAGCATAAGCGCCCCGTCATCCTTAAGATGGACGTCCACCCCTTCGATGATCCGCCGATAAACATCAAGCCCTTCTTCGCCGGCATGCAGGGCCTTCTTCGGCTCATACTCTCTAACATTTTTATCAAGCGTCTCATATTCGCTCGCCGAAATATAAGGCGGATTCGAAATAATAAGATCAAACCGCGTCTCGTCAAGCCCTTCGATAACAGGCGCAAACAAATCCCCGCACAAAAGTTTGATCACTGTTCCAATCTCATGATGGGCAACATTGTCGGCAGCAACCGAAAGCGCCGCGTCACAAATATCTGTCGCGATTATCCCAACGTCCTTAACCCCCTTCGCAACGGCGACCGCAACACACCCGGATCCGGTGCAAAGATCGCAAACATACTGTCGCCCTTGACGTTTCCGCAAAAACTCGATCCCCCGTTCGGCTAGCAATTCAGTCTCGGGCCGCGGAATAAGACAATCACGATTAACCTTGATCTCAAGCGAATAAAACTCAGTCCGCCCGACAAGATAAGCGACGGGCTCATGCTCGCCGCCGCGTTTAACAAGCTCATGAAGCACCTTCAGCTTATCGCCGGAGACAACCTGGTCAAAATGAACATATAACTCGATCCGCTGCAAACCCAGAACATAAGAAAGCAGCATCTCCCCACTAAGTCGCGGCGAATCAACACCCTTATCACCAAAGTAATCAGTGATCCACCCAAGAAGTTTTTGAATAGTCCATTTTTCCATACAAAGATTCTACCACCAAAAACCAAAATAAGCAAAAGAAATGTTTATATATAAACCTCGGCCAAAGGCCGAATCCGCAACTACGAACTAAGAACTACGAACTAAGAACTGTCGCGAAGCGACTAAATATGCACCTTGTCCATCATTCTTGGGAAGGCTATGCATTGACGGATATGTTTTTCTCCCGTTATCCAGGCAACCGTTCTCTCTACACCAAGCCCAAACCCGCCGTGCGGTACCGATCCGTACTTGCGAAGATCGAGATACCACTGGTAATCGGCAGGGTTATAGCCCATTGCATTGACCTTCCCCAGCAGAATATCATAATCATCTTCGCGAATCGATCCGCCGATTATCTCCCCGAACCCAGCCGAAGCAAGCAGATCAAAATTAAGCACCACGTCCTCTTTTTGGCGGTCATGCTTCATATAAAACGCCTTAACCTCCTTCGGATAATGCGTTACGAACACAGGCTTGTCGTGCATCAGCGATATGATAGTCTCATCCGACCCGCCCAGGTCCTTACCCCATCTGAAATCCGCAGCAAGTTGAGCATGTTTCGGATTATTCTCAATATTCCTGACAACCTCTCCAAGAGCGCCTTGCAGTTCTACCAATTCTTTCGCATTCTTTTCCTGTTGCCATTTCTTCAATCCCTGCTGCGGTTTTTCCAATTCGATGATCCGATTTTCGATTGTGAATTTTTCCGCTTCAAAACCGGCAAGCTGATCGGCCATGAACTTCGTTGCTTTTTCACCTGTTAGAATATCTACAACTTCTGAATAGGTTAGCCGGATGAAGGGCTTTTTGATCTTTTCCAGTAATTCGATATCGGCCCCAAGTTCTTCAAGCTCTGGGCGGTTCTTTTCGAGTACGCTCTCGACGATCGCGCAAACAAAGTCTTCGGCAAGTTCAAGAAGTTCGCCCAGTTCGATATACGCTACTTCGGGCTCAACCATCCAGAACTCCGTAAGATGTCGCCTTGTTTTGCTTTTTTCCGCCCGAAACGTCGGCCCGAAACAATATACCTTACCATAGCTCATCGCAGCCGATTCCAGATAAAGCTGCCCCGTCTGAGCAAGATGCAAAGGACTGCCGAAATAATCCACCTCGAAAAGCGTCTGCTCCCCTTCGCCTACAATCGTCGTAAATATCGGCGTATCGATAAGTGTAAACCCGTTGTCATTGTAATACCGCCGGATAGAATCGATTACCGTATGCCGCACCTTGCCAATACACCACTGCTGCTGCGACCGCAAGTGCAAATGACGATGCTTTAAAAGAAAATCAACCCCATGACTTTTCGGCGTAATAGGATAATCCACAGCTTCGTTAACTATCCTGGCGGCGGAAACAGCAAGCTCAAACCCGCCGACACTTCTGTCCTCTTTCCGAACCGTCCCGGTAACACAAAGCGAACTCTCCTGCCCGAGATGCTTCAATTGTTCAAAAAGCTCGTCATCGATCTTACCCTTCTCAACGATACACTGGCACAACCCCGTACCGTCACGAACAACAAGAAACAGAACCTTACCGCTCGAACGCCCCCGATAAAGCCACCCGCCAAGAGTAACTTCACCGCCAACATGCCCGCCCAATTGAGAAATACAGGTTAGAACTTCCTTTTTCATTTGCCCTTTACTCCATTATTAAAATCAGTTTTTTCAGTCTACAGGCCTTTGCGGTATCAACGCCCACGCCGCAAGATATAGAATCACAGTCGGGACCAGAAATGTCAACAAACCTAACGCAACTATCAACACTCGTACCATAGTCGGATCAATGTCATATGTCTCACCAATTCCTCCGCAAACACCAAGCAGTTTACTGTTGCCTTCACTAGCCAGATAAAGCTTCTTCATTTCTGTTCCCCTTCAAAAATACAATTCTCATTGAATATAAATCCAGCACATATTTTTACAGATCGAGCTTTTCGCGCAGATAGTTCTTCACCTGATCGACGTTGATTTTTTCCTGCTCCATCGAATCTCTTTCGCGTATCGTCACTACATTATCGGCAATCGTCTCACCGTCAACCGTAATACAATACGGCGTACCGGCCTCGTCCTGCCTGCGATACCGTCTGCCGATCGCACCCTTTTGGTCATAGAAACAAGAGAAGCATCCCTTAAGGTCGCCGGCGATCTTCTGTGCGATCTCCGGCATCCCGTCCTTCTTAACAAGCGGAAACACAGCCGCCTTAATAGGTGCAAGCGAAGGACTAAACCGCAGCACGTTTCGCGTCTGCCCCTTTACTTCTTCCTCGTCATAAGCATCCACCAAAAACGCCAGCGTACTCCTGTCGATACCGGCACTGGGCTCGATCACATACGGAATATAACGTTTTTTCTCCTGCTCATCAAAATACGACAGCGGCCCCTTGAAATATTCAGGATCTTCTTCTTTCAACGTAACCTTCTGCAAATCGCATCCGTTCTCATGCCAGTCGTTTATCGAACGCATACCTCTCTGATGTTGCCGAAGATCGTAGTCCGTCCTGTTGGCAACACCTTCAAGCTCCTGCCAGTCACCGGAACCGAACGGAAATTTATACTCAACGTCCACACAAGCCTTTGCATAATGCGCCAGCTCATCAGGATCATGATCGCGAAAACGAAGGTTCTCGGCCTTAATCCCGTTATCGATATACCATTGGAACCTCGCCGCTTTCCAGTGCTCGTACCATTGTTCGTCCGTACCTGGCGTACAGAAAAATTCGAGCTCGGCCTGCTCGAACTCACGGGTCCGGAAAATAAACGCCTTCGTCGTAACCTCGTTACGAAAACTCTTACCGATCTGAGCGATACCGAACGGAACCTTAACCCGCGTAGAGTCCAGCACGTTTCTAAAGTTGGCAAAAATACCCTGCGCCGTCTCAGGCCGAAGGAACAGCGTCATAGTATCGTCGGCATTGGCGCCCATCTGCGTCTCGAACATCAGCTTAAAAGCCATCGACTCGGAAAATTTCCCGACCGAACCGCATGACGGACACGCCTTCTTCGAAAGATCGCCCGCATCGGCCATCGCAGTTTCGACGGGTACATGCTCGGTATGCTCTTGGGCATGGTCAGCCAGGTGATCTACACGCGTCCGAGTATTACACTTCTTACAAACCGTCACAAGGTCGGCAAACTTATCGGCATGTCCCGAAGACTTCCAAACCATCGGGTGCATCAGGATACTGCAGTCAAGACCGACCACATCGTCACGCATTCGCACAACGCTTTTCCACCAGGCCTCGCGAACATTCCGCTTAAGCTCAACACCAAGCGGACCATAATCGTAGCAGCTCGCAAGTCCGCCGTAAATCTCACTCGATTGAAAAATAAAACCCCTGCGCTTACAAAGCGACACAATATCGTCAAGCTTCGCCAATTTCGCCATAATCTAACCTTACATTCCAAAATGTTGCATTTTAATTTTTTGAATTACGTATTCTATCGGCAAATAGACCTTATAGCAAGAATTCTGCATAGAAACTGGCCCAAATCAGCCCCTATTCGCTGTCAAACTCCTTTTTTATCTGATTAAGCAGGTTTATCGCCTCGATCGGCGTAAGGTTATCGATGTCGATCGCCCCCAACCGTTCCAGCACCGACTTATGCTTCTGCACAAAAAGCAGATCCTGCTCTTCCTGCGTAGTCCGGTTTCGCGTAAGTTCCGGACCCGTAGCTTCCTTCGCAAAAGTATTCTCAAGCTCCAGCAATATCTCCAAACTTCTCTTCGTAACACTCTTAGGCACCCCCGCAAGCCGCGCAACATGAATCCCATAGCTCTTATCGGTTCCACCCGGGATGATCTTATGCAAAAAAACAACCTCATCCTGCCACTCACGAACCGCGACATTGCAGTTTTTGACATTGACCAGCAGTTCCGAAAGCTCGGTCAACTCATGGTAATGAGTAGCAAAAAGCGTCCGGCATTTTATATTATTGGCGATATGTTCCGTTATCGCCCACGCCAGAGACAACCCGTCATAAGTACTCGTACCCCGCCCAACCTCATCCAGTATCACCAAAGACCGATCCGTCGCATTATTAATAATGTTAGCAGTCTCGGTCATCTCCACCATAAAAGTAGATTGCCCGCGCAGCAGCTCATCCGAAGCACCGACACGGGTAAATATCCGATCAACAACCCCGATCTGCGCATTTTCGGCAGGTATGAAACTACCCGTCTGCCCCAAAAGCACAAGCAGCGCAACCTGCCGGATATAAGTACTTTTACCCGCCATATTAGGCCCTGTAATAATCGCCACATCACCGCTGTCATCGGCAAGAGCGACATCGTTCGGAACAAACTCATTGCCAAGCGTCTCGGCAAGGACAGGATGCTTACCGTCATCGATGATCAGTTCCTTTCCATCGGTTATCTTGGGCCGAACATAACCCCTCTCTCTTGCAATAAACCCGAACCCCGTCAAACAATCGCAATTAGCAATGCAATCGGCAAGCTCCTGGAGCCGGCCGATATACTTCGCCGTCTCCTGGCGAATCTCCTCGAAAAGTTTAAGCTCCAGCTCAATCGCCTTATCCTGCGCCCCCAAAACCTGGTCCTCATACTTCTTCAACTCCTCCGTAATATACCGCTCGGCATTCTTAAGCGTCTGCTTGCGAACATATTCCATCGGCACCTTATCGGCAAGTGCACGACTTAGCTCGATATAATAACCGAACACCCGATTATACCCGATCTTCAAGTGCGAAAAACCCGTCCGCTCGATCTCGCTTTGCTGATACTTAGCAAGCCAACCCT
>VRUF01000154.1:0-5688 GCA_019456245.1 Planctomycetota bacterium
AAGGGCTGTACCGAAGTGCAGCCCTTAATTCGCGCCACTATCTGTCAGTGCCCTACTAGGCACACTCCTTAATCCGATATATCCACCGCCTGATGAATCGGCTCCCCTTGTTCATCCAGCCAGGAGAATACAAGAATCTGGTGATCCTTGCCATCGATACTGGCCGTTTGGAGGGTTATCGTGATCGTTTCGGGTTCCAGCTTCCAGATCGCACCCGATACACCATCAACGATGAATCCAGGAATACCACCAAGGAGGATATTCCAGAGCGTCGCCGGATTTATAGACTGTTCAAGGTGTATTTGCTTTGGAGCGTGACCTTCCAGGGTAACGTCGACAATATACTCATTCTTCCTTTTCAGATGAGCCTGTGCCGGCGTTGTGCCGGTGAATACCTCAATGCCACCAGTGGTTTTAATCACCACTTGAGCTCCGGCTGGGTTCGTGGAGATGGATATATCCTGGCTATCGGTGCTTAAGATGTAAGCGCATCCACTTGCTAACATACCTGCCAGGATGAGCAGTAAACTGGGTTGTTTCATGATTTCCCTCGTTCCTTGTTGATTTGAGATAGAGGCTTGCTAAACCTCTCACCCCGCGTTCGTCGAGTCTTCGGAGGGGCACAAAAATCCCCCCTGAAGGACTCGGGCAGTCGCGCGAACGAGAGCCTCAAGCCATCCGCAAGGACATATTCAGGGGGGAAGAATACTTCCCACCCAAGTCCATTCGACTGCGAATGACTTTGGCTAGGTTATCGAGCCTTCAGAGAGACTCTCGTTCGCGCAAAGGAAAGTTAGATCAGGAGAGGATGTTAGGCAAGTGCAAGTGCCGCCTATTGAGGTGGCAAATGTGAGGGATTCGAACACCCAGCCAACGGATTATGAGTCCGCTGCTCTCCCGCCGATTAAATGAAAAAAGTGACAAGAAACGTTGACCGTATCAATTAAAAACGTTAATATAATAGTAATTAGGAGATTAACCAAAAACACTAATATTACAGTAATTAGGAGGAACAATGGAGATCCAGTCGTTTTTACTTTGTCGGGAACTAAGGAAGGTTGGTTCCGGCAATGAGTATGATGCAAACCTGATTTGCCTCCATAGCTTTTACTCACTTGATGGTCGGTTCCCACTTGAATTCAGCTTGCCTTATTATATGCTATTGCGACGGAAAACACGCGAGGGGGATGAGACCTTTAGCTTGCGTTTCAATCTAATTGATTCTGATGGGAACAGAGTTGGAGAGCCAAAAGACGTAAAGGCGATTAGCACTTTTCCCAATGGGCACATGTTCATGAGTCTTCAGGGAACGATACATTTCTCCTTCCCAGAGATTGGTGATTACCGACTGGATATCACCGCAGACGAAGAGAAATTCCCATTTATCTTTCAATACAATATTGAGGTTACAGAGAACCCGAATTAAGCGTAAAATCCATGCTATGAGAGAAATGCTATTAAAGATTGGATACTGAATAATGTGATTGGCCAATGATACAGAGAAGTATAATTCCACCCCCGATAAATTCGTAGTAATTATCTTTAAGATCCTTATTAATAAAGAATAATGTTTAATCTTTATAACTAATAGCGAAAGCAGAATTGCAGCCCAAGATCGGAGTAATCAAGGCAGTGTAATACTAAATAAATGCTGTATTTTATAAGTGGGGTATAATGTAATATTGCATTTATTTCCTGGAATATCTATAGCACACTTAGAGGGTAGAGGAATGAATAAAGTGGATTCGAACTATTTTAATAACTTGATTAAACAATTTGAATCAATTCGTGACACTGTACATGGTGACAGACAGGCTATTATCAAAACTTTCTCAGCTTTTAATAAGGATAAGGATGCTCGTATCACTTCCTTCTCAAAACTTATAAATGTTTTCAACTCATTGCTGCTCGCATTGACATTCATATCGAAGCATCTCTTAAGAAAGGATTGGTGGCAAGCGAACTACTCAGAAACGATTCCTGAGTACGACCTATTGATACTCGTTCAGGAGTTCGAGAGCTTTTCGAAAATGGCATTCGTTCAATTTTTGTTTTCATCTGTTGAAAGCTCATTTCGCCTTTTTCTCCGAGCGCTGGATCCAGAAGCCTGTAAAGGTGGCACGGCTGAATTTATTTCTATCTATGAATGCTTGTTTAAATCTAAGCTCTCTGCATGTCCACACGAAGGAATTGAGATTCTAGAATTGCTACGCCCGGTTAGAAATACGATACACAATAACGGAGTTTACTTCCACCCAAGTGGAAGGGATGTCGAAGTAGAGTGGAATGGAACAAAATATAGGTTTATACAAGGAACTCCGGTGGATTTCGTGACATGGGACTTCATCTCCTCAATTTCAGACTCACTACGGACGCTCTTGAGAACGGTGGTTGAAGATTTAAGTCTAATCGCTGTGGATCAGGAGATTACAGATCCATTTGTATCCTGACTCCAGCATATGCATAGTCAACCAAGATGTGACTACTGAATTAGGATTTATAAAATTGAGGTATGTCGGACTTAGCTATAGCAACGTAGTTTCACTCCGCTGCTCTCCCGTCGAGAAAACGAAAAAAGTGACAGAAAGAGATGACAAAGGGCAAGGTAGTTGGATTTTCAGTCCACTGCTCTACCGACGAGAAAGCCAAAAAGGTGGACAAAAAACGCTGACATTCAATCAGTATAATCTATTTATAAATGATTTGAGATGGTCACTATTTTCACTGTTGAAATCATCCATCAAAGATTATTTAAGAAGTCTAATCAGACTGTGAATTCTAATACTTACAACCGATCAAATTTGATTGCTGCTGGCGACACGCCAATAGAACTGGCCTTTGGGTGTCAGTATGCAGGTCTTCGAATTAATAGCAGCCTCATATAAGGAATCAGCCCCTATCGTATTTAAAAGGCCAGCATTTCTGTACTGTTGGAGATATCCGAATGTTTCCTCGTGCTGAGGGTGGTGAGGATCGACTTTAGGTTCATAAGAAGGGTCTAGAGTAATCTCTTCATCCGGTGACTTAAATATTGAGGGAAGAAGTCTAAGTATGTTAGGCTCTATCGCAGGTTCTGATCGTCGTATCTTTATTAGCTTTGAGACATGTGATTTATAAAGAGGTCGCTGATCCCAAGGGCCGAGTGCTTGATCAGCATAGGTATAAATTGATGCGATTGTCACGTCCCCAACTAGATCCGCCGCACCCCCCTCGAGGGCATCACAAACCAAAGACGTGAAAAGCCCTTCTCCTCCGATTTCTACAGCCGCCTGAGAATCTCGGCTCGCAGTGAGAATGGACACACCTTCGCGGATGACCACAAGTTTATTATCTATTACAGGTATTTGTCCGAGTGCGCCACTGTGACAACAGTCCAAGATGATTATGACTTCTCTAGCAGCTGAGTTGTTCGCAAATATAAGGATATCCTGCATAGCAACGCCTTGATCGTAGGCCTCTGCGTCCGGTGTAACAAGATAGCCACCAAGATTATTAACGGTACCATGCCCTGAAAAGTAGAAGAGTGCCACTTCGGGATCATCGCGGAATAATCGTTCAGTTCCCTCCCTCATCATTGCTCTTGTAACTGTAGTAGGCGGGGATAGAATTCTTTGGCATGAAAAGTTTGGAGAGCCATCATAGTCATTTGACAAAATATCTGCAATGCGATTTGCATCTGCAACACAGCCGCTAAGCTGACTAAATGGGTAATCATCAAGGCCCACCACTAAAGCTCGACGCATAGGCTTATCCTAACACGTTATTGTCATAATATTGTTATTTAGCGATCACCACTAATGAGCGACTTTAAATTATCCCAAGTCCATTTATAAATCTTATCACTCTCTCTGGCAGCACGAGGTTTCTTGCTTTGAGCCTCCTTTCGACCCCAAACCAAGAAGTACGGTATTCCCTCACTTCTGGCAATTTCAATTTCCACTGAAACTCCGGACGCTCGATCAGTGTGTGTACCACAGATTACTATGACCTGTCTAGATCGCTTAATACGGTCTCTGATTTTGGCTTGCCAATTACCGGATAAAGGTTCCTTTAGTGACCAATTTTGAATCTCAAACGGGGAATCTGGATTCTTGGCTTGACCTGCTAGAAGATTTTTTAAATCCTCGTCATTATCAAAATCGAAACTGATGAATACCGGAACTCTGGCCATATTTTATTCTCCTACATTATTTCTTTCAATTTCCGTTGTCCGCATAAAGGCTAGCGTGAATATTGAGTTCTAGAAATGTAAATATAAATAGCCAAGGGACAAATGGATTCAAAGACTAACTCAGTTCGGCACCGCACACCGGACACTTGTAATGACCGCCCGCTAGTCTGGCGGCAGGTATCATCTTACCATGCATTTCATAGCACGCAGGGCAATAAAGCCCATCCCTGCCTTCAAATTGATAGCAGCCCCACTTCAAAGTTGGTGTAGAGGAATCACTAGCCTCATTCTCAGTCAATACTTCATCTAGTCGATTGCTCCAGCTATCAATTGCTCCATTAATATCATCACCGTGTGGCCATGACTCGTTTGAGAAATCTACTGAATATAAAAAAATATTAGTCGCCCCGCGATCAAACACGCCGCGAATCACGGATGAATCGTGAATTAATAATATAGGCAGATTGAGTGTATGAGCTAGTGCTGCCTCGATATGATTCCATTCGGTCGCTAGGCTAATCGGGTCCTTCACAGGAATATCTTTAATCAAGCCTTCATTAATTCGAATCTGAGGAAATCCAAGAATAATTGCACCCTCACATTTGCGCATGAGTTTGATGACCTCATCCATTGGGGACATCGTTGGTTGATCTGTAACACCAATTGTACGTGGATCAAGACCGCGTGCATGGAGAAGTTGAATAAAGTTCTTCAACCCTTGAAGGTATCCTTCAGCCACCCAATTGGGCCTACTCAGAAAGATACGTTTCATGGATTAAGACTCCCACAGATGAAGAACTTGATATAATACATCCTACGATATTCGCGGTAAGATCCAGCAGCGGTTTAAAGAAGGATTGCAAGTCAGGTACTGGCATCCGAGCCTCCCGTAAAATATTCTAAGTAAAGACAAACTTCAGTTTAAGCGCAAGTTACACATGGCAGGTAGATATTTGCATCCAGTTTAAGGGATCAGCGACTGGTTGGCCGGAAGATGGCACTTTCAAGGCTACGTCATGCATCATCTCATGCCCCGTCGTTGAACAGCCTCCAAGGAAACGGCGGTGGCCAGTCAAGGGCGCATGCATCCCGCTGGCGGGACCTATGCGTTCTGAACTACCCTTGACGGGCCAGACCGGTGTTTCGCTTTACTTTGTCTGCGACGGCTTAGAATTCTGTCTCAAAGCTCATAGTCCAAAATGCGACTTATTCGTATCTTCCCCGTATCCACCCCGTATCCGCGTTTCGGTGCAAATGTCTGCCTATCTTTGGATGAGTTTGGAGATCGGCCCAGTTTGGGTAGAGCCTGGGGGAATGTAAGCCTCAGACTATTTCTCGACGAGAAAAGCGGTGTGCCGGGGGCGGGACTCGAACCCGCACAGCCTATGGGGCCGGGGGATTTTAAGTCGCTTGTCTCGATCAATTTCACCACACTGGTTATAAGATACCCTTCCCGCTTCTCGCGCACCAGGCGAACGACAAGCCCCAGCCGCCGGGTTATATTCGGGCGCTATGAT
>VRUF01000154.1:5698-6883 GCA_019456245.1 Planctomycetota bacterium
GGGGTACCCCCCCTGGCCGGTACCGCGCCTCCCGTCGGGAGGGGTGGTACTATCGTGGTACTATCGTGCTACTGCCCTGCTACCGTTCTGATACCGGAAGGACCCGGCAGGAGCGTTCTTTGATGGCATCAAGTATGCGGGGGGCAAAACAGCAAGGGGGACGCCGCCTGGCTGTGGGCCCCGCCATTGGTTTTGGGGTGGCTGTTTTTCAACAGGGAGATTTACGTTTCTCGTCGGGAGAAAACTTCAAAATGGGGAATTTTGTATGGGTTTTGTCTAATTTCACGCCGGTTCCTGCTCCCCGGTCAGTGGGGTGGCCCCAAATAGGCCCCAACGTGGCCCCAGGCCGAGCCCGACCCGGGCACGAGTCATTCCTCGGTATAAGCTGGACCAAAAGCGAAGATAGCCCCGTTGGGGATATTGGGCAGGAGCCGGCTTCCATAGACCCGGGCAATGCGCTCGACCGTCATCTCGGGCCAGAGGCCGAATTCGGTCTTTATGACCTTCAAAATGGCCAGTGCCGTCGGTGTAACAATCTATGCCGTAGACGGGGATGTCCTGCAGGAGGTGCTGATTAGGCGTAGAACGCTTCAGACGAGGCGTGAACTAAATCTTGGAACAGCAGAATGTATCTCTTAGTCTTAATCCCAAGTAGCTCACATTGCTTTGACGACGTACACCAACAGCGCGCTCTGGGCCAGAGCTGCTTGTCAAAACTTTCATACCCAGCCCCGCAGGCGGCACGCTTCGGCCACCCGGGCGATGGCGATCATATCAGCCGCCTGCCGCATGTGGATGTCCTTGCGGCTGGTATACTGGTTATAGACGTCGTGGAAAGCCTTGGTCATCTTCACGTCCAGGCGGCGGTGCACATCCTCAAGTTCCCAGTAGTAGTTATAGGCGTTCTGCACCTGCTCGAAGTACGAGACGGTGACGCCGCCGGCATTGGCCAGAATGTCGGGGATGACGAAAACCCCGTTTTTCCACAGGATCACGTCCGCTTCGGGAGTGGTGGGGCCATTAGCCAGTTCGCATACGATCTTGGCCTTAATTTGCCCGGCGTTGGTTTTGGTAATAACTCCCTCCAGGGCGCTGGGGAACAGGACAGTCACGTCGAGCTCCAGCAGGTCTTCATTGCTGATCGGTTCGGAATTGGGGAACCCCTGCAGGCTGCCGGTCTTCAAT
>VRUF01000385.1 GCA_019456245.1 Planctomycetota bacterium
TGGTAACATCCAGGCAATGCCGTATAGTCTCGGTAAGCACCTTGGCGAAACCTTTGGACCCGCCCTTCCGCGCAACAACGGTTATATCCTGCCTCCCCTGCCTTTGTATACCGGCCAGCAGGTTGATAATGGGAAGTATAAGGTTAACAGTAAGATGCGGCCGTTTCTCGGCGTCAAGCTTAGCGATGTCGGCAGCGGCCCACTGATCGCCAACATAAAAAGCAAACCCCTTAACCATCCGCGAACGCTCATCCCGCAAACCCTCGTCGGCATGCTTCCAATAATCTGTCACCATATTTAATTTTGTTATTTCGCTCATAAATTACTTGCCTATTTTCAATTATGTCATATAATTATCGTATGGACACAAGTGACAACAATAATGACGCTGCCGGACAACACCCCCGCTCTATTGGACACAGTGATTCAACACACAATAATTATCCTCCACAAGGTTTTAAGTCATGTCGTTTAAGTAGTCCTATGGGGATATTTTACCTTGTCCTTATTCTCTCTGTTTTTTCTTTGTTAGGCTACTTAATCTGGTACATTATTTCATGCCTGTTCAAGTTATTTACATAGCCATTGCAGAATAACTCCCATTATAAACATCATCGTCGTCAAACCCATTTGTATAAGTACCGACACCGCCGATTATCTCACCATCGACAAAGTCAAGTGCATACAGACCATTAACATACGCATCGCCCCGATCAGGGCTGTTTCCCAACCGCTTCTTAATATCCGCCTTAGATTCTATCAGTATCTTACCGTTGCGGAACTCATACTTAGGGCTGCAAAGCTGTCCAACAAGCCTCGGTTCTGTATTCTTTAGCTCAACATCACCGGCCGCGATCTTGTCCGCTGCTCCACACCACACCTCCGCCCTCTTGTTGTAATACTTGTCAAATTCTTCTGCTTTGGACGCATTATCTACACCGAGTACATTATCACCCATCTCGATAAGCCGGTCGACAATACCCGCTCCAATCCCGCACACATCGACAACGATAAGGCAGTCGCCGTGCCTATGTGAAAGAGTATGTAGTATATTAGCAGTGTACATAAGGTCTTTTTGCCCATAGATTACGGCCTCCTTAATTTCAGAGTTTTCCATATAATA
>VRUF01000155.1:0-2799 GCA_019456245.1 Planctomycetota bacterium
TGTATTTCGTTTAGGGTTTTGTATAGGCTGGCTTCAATTCTTCTTTCGTATCTTAGGAGGCGGTCGAGTACATTTGCGTTTGAGAAGTCACTTATTACCGTCTGGCCGATTGTTTTCGCGGCGGACCTTTAATTTTCCCGGGCATTGCAAGATGCGGTGAGCGGTGCGGTGTTGGGTTTTGGCGATGGAGGATGGGAAAATTAAGTTTATTGACCGTTCAAGGTGTTCTTGGTAATATTGGTGAACATGTAGGGAGAAAAGTATGGCTTTTGATGGTTAAATGGGGGATGTCAGATAGGATGACTTATATTGATGACTTGGAAAGAGGAATGAATAATGCATAAAATTGCTGTCAACATTGGGGTAGTCTTTTTGATTACAGTAAATGTCTGGGCCATAGAAGATTCTGAACTCAAAGAATTGTTGTCAGAAAGTCTGAATATTTATAATCAATGTGAAAAAATTAATAGTGAAAAAAAAGTGGCCACTGAGGATATAAACAAAAGAATATCATATGTCCGTTCAAGGATTACATGGATCGAGAAACCTGCTTATGATGAAAATACAATAACACACTATAATGATAATATTGCAATGTATCAATCCTGGATTGAAAAATATGAAGGTTGTATTGAGATGTCAAAAATAACTAATCCTGATGAGAGGGCTAGTCTGGCAAAAAAATATGACGATGAAAGAATAAGAATACTTGCTGAAGAATTGGAGGCAGCTAAACCATTTAGAAATAGATATGAGAAACTCAGTCGAGAAGTTAAAGACAAACAAGAACCCTTTGAAGTGGCTATGAAGTCATATTGTTTTTTGCCGGAGAGTACATATCCGGATGTAGTCAGCACCTCTGTAGAAGTGCCGTATCATACCGGTGTTTTTACTTACAAATGGCAGGGGTTTGATAAGAAACAACTTGCCTGGGCATGGATTTCATTACGAGATAAACCGGTTATTGAAGAAAACGCTGAGATGCTTGATGGCAAGTATTATGTAAGCGAACATTGGCCTCACCAGATAACGGTTTGGGCGGGAAATTTTCGCATTAGTTTTCACGTAACAAAAACAGAATGGCGTGGGAGAGAGAAAATCACCAAACACATTAAGGATTTCATCGATCTGAATGGTTTGGCAAAAATCGACCCCACCAGAAACGATAATAAATTAGATGCCCTTGCAATGGGAAGCCTGGCTTATGCAAAGAGGTATCGTATCATTAAAAATGAAGGGAAAGCAGTAACTAAGCCATTGACCAACAAACGCGTCAAAGTTAAAACATGGATAGGGAGATTGAAGAAACCGCCTGCTGATAAGAAACAAATAGAGAAGGACAGAAGCATTATCGTCGAGTTCAAGAATGAACTTGCGACGCTAGAAGGCCGTCTTGAGATAGGAACAATGACAGATCAAAAAGACCGATCAACTATGCTGGCCAAACTCGAGGTTGAGAAGCAAACTCTCGAAGTTGAAAAGAAAAAGACAGCTAAACCTTATGACGACAGAATCAGAATACTAAAACAAGTGAGTGATTTAAAGGTTAAGGAGTCTAAGTTAAACAATGCTATGAAGGTGTATTTTCTTGAAGGAGGGAATGGCTATGAAGGTATTGGTGAAATAACTACGAGATCTCTATTTTCCAAAGCAGCAATACGCTGTAGCTGGAAAGACAGCGAAGGCAACGATCTATGTTCAGCACAACTGAAGTTTCGCAACAAGCCTGTTGTGCCCAAAGATGGCCGGATGCTTGATGGTCTTTACTATATTAGCGGTGGCGGTGATAGCAGTAATTATATATATGCATGGGCGGGCAATTTTCAAGTTTATTTCAAGGTAAGGAAAAAAGAATTGCAGGGAAAAGACAAAATTGCCAAAATCCTCAAACAATTCGTAGACCTGTCTGGATTGACAAAAGTTTTTTGAGGACATGAAAAGGAGCTTGATTCCCCCATATACTGGTCGTGGCCCAAAAGAAGTTAATGATTGGTTAAAACAGAATCTGCCACATTAACATTTATGGTAAGAATAGATATGAGTCGTCCCCTGTTTTCATTTTTGGGTTATTAGCGGTTTTCATTTTCATTTTCGATTTTTCTTATAATTTTTAATCTTTGTATTTCGTTTAGGGTTTTGTATAGGCTGCTTTCAATTCTTCTTTCGTATCTTAGGAGGCGGTCTAGTACATTTGTGTTTGAGAAGTCCGGGTTATGGGTAATTAATCAGGCCGGTCGCTTCGTACGAAACGGCCGGCCTGAGTTTTTTTACTTTTTGCTGCTTACTATTTCTTTTCGATCGTTATTTCTATTTCCTCTTCAAGCTTTCCGGCAAGAAGTCCGGTTTCTAATGTTATCTTAACTTTATATGTTCCAACTTCCATTTTTCGGCTTTCACATGAAAACCCGCAGGTTCCGCCTCAGCCATACTCCATCGTCTTGGAAACAAACTCTTTTCCCCCCGGATCAACGATCAAAATATGCGGGGCACTGTCGGACCATCTCCACTTGTCCTTCAATTCGCCCGTCTTCTTGTTCTTCTTTTGCTTGTGTTCGGTAAACCCTCCGTAAATCTCACCTGCCATCCCCTTGATTATGGGCTCGATATAGATCTGTCGTATATCCTTTGTGAAACTTTTCTGCGTCTTTTCGTCAGTATGATGCCGCTTATTGTTATCAACGGCACGGATACTTATGGCTGGTTTGCCCATGGTAACAACAGTTTCCTTGTCGGGCGTAATAACAAATTCCGGTCCCTTGGAAAAATCCACCTTCCATTCGCGTTTCTTTTCGATTCCGC
>VRUF01000155.1:2809-6865 GCA_019456245.1 Planctomycetota bacterium
GCTTGCCTTTTTGGCTCTATATTTGAACTGTCCGCGGCTGAGCACGTAGTCGCCTTCGAGCAATTCGGTCTGTCCGCCGGATATATTGAAGTTGATCGTCTTGTCACCCTTGCCGTTGATCGTTGCACGGGTTAGTTCTGTCCTGAGGGCATTGTTCGCCTCGATGTTCAGTGCAACTGTCCCTCTTGGCGAAGTGTCCTCTACTAAAGCGGCCTTAAAGACCTTACCTTTTTCATTACTGCCGTAGGTTTGCAAACGATAAAACTTCCCGCCATAGTTAATGAGACTGCTCAAGGTCTGTCGGGAGTGTAAGGCCTTTTCAGGTTCATAATCCTTTTCCAGCGTAAGGTTGTATTGACCGCGACCAAACTGGTCAAACCGCCCGTTAAAACCGTTAGTAAAAAGTGTCATCCGCGTAGGCTCGCCATTTATCGAAGCGGTACCCTGATAAATACAGGCCGGAGACCACATAACGTCGGCTTTAAGATCCCCGGGTGATCCGCGAAGATCAACCCTTGCAAGAGTTCTGAAAGGTACAGTGCGTCCTTCCTGGGTCTTAAGGTCAAAATCAGGAGTAATGAAATTCGCACTCGTAGAATTATCTTCGGGTTTTGGTGTTAGCGGAAGGATCTTTTCGTTGTCCGACAATTTTCCATTTTGATCCAAGTCAAAATAAAAGGCCTGAGCCTTATCATCCGATACCTCAACTGCGGAGAGCCTGGCGTCGGGGAAATAACGGTTTTCGATAACCTGAATCTCACCGATTTTTTTTCGTACGTCTTTAATAAATGACGAATCGCTTTCGCGTGACCGGCCAAATCCCCAGAATGAACTGTTTTGGTCCCCGGGTAATCCGACGTAGCTGACGTCAAAGACGATCGCGCCTTCCGGGAGATCCTTTAACTCGGCCAGCGGCTTGGCGTATACGGTTTCCTGGTGGGTACGACGAGTTGTGGTAGAGCGAGGACGGTTCTGGTTACGCCAATCAGTTGATAATGCGGTTAGTAAAACGCCGATTAGGACGGCAACGGTGAGGGAAACAGCAACTTTTTTCACTTACAGCACTCCTTTATCCTGAAGGAAAAGAACAAATACTCGCTTTAATTGCAGTACAGTATATCATTAAATTTTCTAAAAACAACGATTTAATGCCGTTTTGGGAATAATTCAGTCTTTCCCGGTTGTATTATTCGTTTTCGATTTTTCTTATTAGTTTTAGTCTTTGTATTTCGTTTAGGGTTTTGTATAGGCTGGCTTCAATTCTTCTTTCGTATCTTAGGAGGCGGTCGAGTACATTTGCTTTTGAGAAGTCGCTTATTACCGTCTGGCCTATTGTTTGTGTTGGGTCGAGCGGGGGCTGGTCCGTGTATTTGTTTATCATTGACTGAGCCATTCTTTGGAGGGGGGTTAAGGTTTTTTTTGTGTTTAGGGCGTTGAAGGTTTGGGTCTGGAAGTCTTCTGCTCGTTTTAGCCGCCATGAGAGGCTTATTACGCGCATTGCGAGCATGGATTCCATTGGGCCGACAGGTTTTAGCTGGGCGAGCATCTGGTCCTGATGTATGTCGAAATCGGCCTGGATTTCTGAGCAGATGACGTTTTTACGGGCTAAAACGCCGTGTTTTGTGGAATTTTGGGCGGCGATCTCTTTTCCCTCAAGGGTTTTCGGGCCGGTTGATCTTTGTGCGTTGAGACGGTTTGCAAGAGCCTGTTTCTCCGTTGCCATTTTCTTCTCCTTTTTTTGTTTTCCTCTTATTTGACACTCCGGCGGGTATTATAACATATTTGGCGGGAATGTCAAGTGTTTTTGGCGGTATTTTGTTGCCGCAAGTCAGCTCATCCCAGAGGGAGATTTTGATCGAGATATTTTTGTAGGATTGAATGATTCTGCAATATTAGCAGAAAACTGGCTTATAGATCGGTATCTATCCCGGGAATTTACTACCCAGAAGAGTATACTATGATATCTTTCCTGTTTCAAATTCAGATATAATCCATCCATCTTAATGTCGGCGCCGTGGTGTCACGGGCCAAAGTTGGTCAGCTTGATTTTCTTTTCAGCGTCATCGTAAACCAACTCGGCATTGCCGCCGATGATGGTAACCTGAGGCGTTGGGTTCTCCGGGCCACCGTCGAATTTGCCCGTTCGAGTCCCTGTGTAAGAAAAAAGCACCAGGTCCCCATTTTTCTTATAGTCATAGTTTGACACGTCGACAATCAGCGTTTCGCCATCGGATGTTTTGAGATTAACGTCTTTACACTCGATTGGGGTTACACCTTCGGCGTGCGCAATGAACTTGGTAGTCGTGTATCCGCCGACTAGAAACGTGTCTTTGGCGAATATCTTCTTAATGGAATTGCCGGAGTCATCGATTGTGAACGACCCTTCTGAAACGTTTAACCTGCCGACTTCTATCGACCCGCCGGTGATAAAGTATTGGCAGGTTACATCGTCGATGTACAGATGCGGACTAATAACGTTTCCGCCGCACTGGCGTACAGCGCTGTTGGGCCGGTCGGGGCGAAACAATCCGACCTTCATCGTTCGGCCCGGCGGAATTACAAGCGTCGAATTCTTGAAGACGCGGACTTCATGGGTAGCGTCAATGTCTTTATCGAGAATTACCGTAACGCCCATAGGAACAACTATGCCGTATCCTATAAGCACTCTCGTATCGTCGGCGCCGTTGGGTTGCCTGCCGTCGGGTACACCGTCCGGTTCCCACACGTCCCAAATTGACGAATCACTCCAATAGCCGCTGCTAATGGCTGTAATATATGGCAGCGTCGGCGGTATAGTCTTTTTTGGATGAGTGGGTTGCAGCACTCCGTTTACATAGACGTTATCGAGCACTACGTTCTCGGCGTGTTGAACCAGCGTTATAGGTTCGGAAGCGTTTTCGAGCGTGATGTTTTTCAAGTACACGTTCCTGACCGGAGCGCGCTCGACACCCACGACGGATATAGCGTTTTCGCGTGCATTCTTGACAGTCACATTCTCGATATGGATATTTCTGAAACGAGTCGGGAAGTTGCCTCCTGTATAATTATGGTAGTCATTTCTCAATCTTAACAGACGGGCGCCTTCAACCTTGATGTTCCTGACGTATATGTCCTCGATATACCCGCCTCGATCCAGATTGGACTTGCAGTACAACACTTGCTTGCCCTTGTAATCGCAATCGTACATGAAGACGTTGCGCACCCCGCCGGAACATTCGCTTCCGATTGCGAGCCCTTTCCAGACCTTCATATTTCGGATGATTATGTTTTGACACGGTATGCCGATTTGCCGGCCAGCCTGGTTTTTGCCGGACTTAATCGCTATGCTGTCGTCCGACTGGTTAAGATAGCAGTTGTCGATCAGCATATCGGTGCATGAATCGGGATCTATCCCGTCGTTGTTGCTGTGATCGCTTATCACTCTAATGTTCCTCACAGTAATGTTTGTGCAGAACGCGGGATGTACACACCATCCCGCATAGTCGGTCAGCGTAACATCTTCAATGAGGATATTCTTACACTCGTACATGTGAATGAATCTGGGTCTGACTTTACGCCCTACCCAGTACAATTCCGCCTGGCCATCGAGCGTACCGGAACCCGTAACAGCTACGTTCGTCTTTTGGTACGCATAGATAAAAGGCGAATGCCGGTACACGCCCGCCAGTTGACCGTCCCTGGTCAACACAGGGGGCAGATAATCGTCCAATTTGAACCCGAACTTGACCCTTGCGTCTTTTGTGACGTGCAGATTGACGTTGTTGTCCAGATGGATAGGACCGCTGGAAAACCACACGCCTTTCGGTACGACGACCCGCCCGCCGGTTTTCGTACACGCTGCAATAGCCTTCTTGAACGCCGGGCTGCAGTCGGTCACACCGTCTCCGACAGCGCCGTAATCCGTAATCGCATAATCAATGTCCGGGAACGTAGGCGGTACGATCCGCGCCAGAATCTCCGGCAGTAGGTCCCAGCCTTCTTTGTCTGCAAATGCAGGGGACGAACAAACACAGGACAGTATAAGGGCCAGTGTCAGGACCGTTCTTTTCAGATTCG
>VRUF01000156.1 GCA_019456245.1 Planctomycetota bacterium
TTGATTAATAAAAAACAACCAGTGGTAGAGTGTAACTTAAAATGTGTAAGGAATCGCTTACCACAGGGATGTTTTTTACTTTTTATATGATACTGATATATGATACCTGACAAAAAAAAATGTGTTAAATGTGCCGAGCAACTTTCGTGGATCGGTATCTGGGACTGTGCTTTCCTTGCACTTTTTAAAGGTGTCGTTGGAATACTTACGGGAAGCCGCGCATTAACTGCCAGCGCTCTTTATTCCATTCATGACGTCGTCTCCGGCATTGCTGTGCTCGTAGGCCTGAAAATATCCACACGACCAGCCGACAAAGAGCACCCATACGGCCATGGCAATGCAGAGTACATTGTCTGCGTTTTCACCAGTATCATTGTTCTGGGAGCAACGGTGTTTCTCATGGCCGACTGTATCAGAATTATTTTCATGGGCGAACACGCCCCACCGCATTGGGCAGCCCTGACAGCAGCAATCGTTTCGGTAGCGGCTAACTGGATATTCTACCGGTTTAACATCTGTGCGTATAAACATACGAACAGCCCCGTACTTATGGCTCATGCAAAACATCACTGGGCCGATGTCATCGCTTCGATCGCGGTCGTTGTTGCTATCGTTGGCGGGGCATTGGGATACAGATCCCTTGACGCGTTTGTTGCAATATTCGAAGCCGGACATCTGCTCTATCTGAGCATCGAACTACTTCATCAGGGAGGCACGGGACTATTGGACAAGTCAATTGACGAAAAAGACATCTCTTTGGTAAGAGAGTTTCTATCAGACATTGCGGAAGTTGAAAAAATAAACGAAATAAGATCAAGACAGATAGGAAGAAGCGTATGGGTGGACCTGTATGTTTCTCTGCCAACAGATAAGACCATCGCGGAAGTAAACTCAATATCCGCACGTATTCGATATGGTCTGACAGAAAAGATTGAACACCTGGGAAATATCAATGTTATTTGTGAGTAAACGATGATAGCACAACGCTGTATCAATTGCAGTAAAAGAGTAGAGTGGATTGTCTTGGCCATAAACTTCGGTTTATTCCTGTTTAAGGGATGGTTTGCACTTATCAGCCACAGCAAAAGCCTTCTTATCGATTCGTTTGAATCTTTAGCGAATTTCATCATCACAATTGTTGTTCTCGTAAGCCTGAAGATGGCATCGAAAAAAGCGGACGAAAAGTTCCAGTACGGTTACGGAAAAGTGGAATTTCTTGCTTCAGGCGTCGTCAATATGCTGCTTATGTTAACCGCGATTTTTTACATATTTGTATCCTTCCACGAAATGGTTATGGTTGGCCCCGAAAAACCGCCGGGACTGATCGCCGTCGTCGCTGCCGCAATATCAATTGTCATCAATTATATAGCTTTCGGATACGGAAGATGCGTAGGCGAAAAAGTCGGAAGCAGCGCTATTTTAGCAAATGCACAGATAAATCTCGCAGACGTCGGAACCTCCGTGGCCGTAATAGTGGCCGTTGTTGGGTGCAATATGGGATTTACTCGTCTTGACCATATAGCCGCAATCGTCATTTGTATCCTGATAATAAAGGTAACACTCGACGGAGTAATTAAATCAGTCAAGGGCCTGATGGACGTTTCGCTATATTCGGAAGAACGGCATATAAGAAACCTGGTAGATGATATTGTCGAAGTCGGCCATATTGGTGACATCAGAGCCAGACTTGTCGGACGAAACCTGTTGGTCGATATGGATATTTTCCTTCCTCCAAATAGTGTTCTGGAAAAGGGTTTGGAAACTGTGGAAAAAATCAAAAATACTCTCTACAAGAAAAGGAAAGATATTTCAGAAGTGTCCGTACAACTGCTTGCCATACCTGTATCGGATGAGCCTGCGGAAAAAACCGACGATTAACCAGAAAGATAAATGACTCTATAAAATGCCTCATACACATAAAAAATCTGGCAAACGCGATCCTGAAACAATTGCACCGATGGATTGTTTTATCGAAAGTACCAAGAGATGGTTCTGGATAATAATAGTCGTTATGTTTGGGGCCGTTATCTATTCGATTGTAATATCCATTGGACAAAAGGCTGCGGACTCGACCGCCGCCGCTTCCGTTCCGCAGGGAGGACAGTTCCAGACCGCAGCTTTGACAACTTGTCCCTATTGTCCGGGATTTCTTGATTCTCAGGGACGCTGTAATGTTCGCGATTGTCCGATTTACAGTCCAGCCTGGGGAAAACCGCAAATATCCAATGACATACCTGTAAGAATAGTGCTGATTAAAGAATTGGCTCTGGAAGTTGGGGCCACTCAAGGTAAAGGCAGTGTAATAATTCAGGCGGTATATGCAGGCGGCAACGCCGAAAAAGCAGGCTTGCGTACTGGCGATAAAATCTCCCGATTCAATGGCAGAAAGGTCAGTAGCGTTAAACAATTCCAGTCTGTCGTAGTTCGCGCAAGACCAGAGTTACCAGTGGAAATAAAAGTTATCAGGAATAATGCGAAAATTACAACAAACGCAATTATTGGCGAAGGTGAAATGGCAGGCGTAACGCTGCCATAGATATAAGGCTAAGTATTTAACAATGACTCCGACAGACAAAACTACCATAGATAATGAAAAGCTAAAAGAACAGGCTGAGCGACTGTATTTGCAGGGCTTACACGCCTTTGCTGGTTCCGCGAACACCTCCGATGTCGAGAGCATGAAGCGTGCAGCCGGTCTTTGGCAGCAGTCATGGAAATTATATTTAAAGGCCGGTGACACAGAAAGAGCTAAAGACCTCAAGAAATCATTGGCGGTTCTTTATAAAAAGGAATACGTCAAAGCGAATAAAAACAAAAAAACACACGTCAGCCTTGCGGGAAAATTCAAAGACTGGGTTATGTTTTTCAAGATCGGGTGCTTTGGCTTTGGCGGACCGATGGCGGTCTTTACTTTGCTGGAAGATGAATTAGTGCGGAAAAAAAAGATTCTGACTAATCAGGACTTTCTCGAAGGTGCGGTATTGGGTGATGTCCTGCCCGGACCTGTAACGATGGACATCGTAACTTATACAGGATACAAACTCAAAAAATGGACCGGAGCACTAATCGCGACGCTGGTGTTTATCCTCCCGTCATTTGTTCTAATGATTTTTCTTGCTATGGCTTATGACAAGTATAGCCTGACGCCAAAGATCGCCGGTGTACTTCAATGTTTAGGCGCTGCCGTTACCGGTTTGATACTTTCTGTTGCCATGAAACTAACCAAGGCGGAAATGAAAGATTACAGAGAACTCTGCATCCTGATCTGGGCTTTTGCCTCGTCATTAATCTTTAAGGTCGACATTGTGGTAATAGTCGGACTTTGCGGATTAGTAGGTATTGTTGTTTATTCGAATGAACCGGAAGAACGTAACAAATAATGATTACTACATTATTTCAATTAGCTTGGGTATTTTTGAAGATCGGAGCCTGCTCTTTTGGCGGCGGAATCGTCATGATTCCAATGATAGAGCAGGAGGTAGTCAACAATTACGCATGGCTGACAAAAACCGAATTCATCGACGCCGTCACATTAGGACAGATCACCCCGGGACCGGTAATAATCTCAGGAACATTCATCGGATACAAAGCATGTGGAATTCTCGGAGCCATCGTTGCCACTGCAAGTGTAATTCTACCGTCATTTATAATGATCTGCCTTGCAACAGAGATGATAAAAAAATTCCGCGAGAACAAGATATTAGCAAACTTCCTGCGCGGAGCACGTATCGCGGTAATCGGCATGGTCTTCGATGCCGGGGTAAGTATAGGAAGAGGTTCTTTAGTAGACACCAAGACAGTACTGATCGCAGTGGCAAGTATCATTTGTTTATTCAAGTATAAGCTAAACCCAATCTGGGTTTTACTCGGCGCAGGCATTGTCGGATTAATATGGAGCGGCTAAATGGCCCTTGGAGTACTTATTTCATTGGGCGTGGCAAAGCTCGCTGCAATTGCAACTGTGGCAACAGTGGCAAAGAAAAAAAAATCCGAAAAAATCCAAAAGAAAAAAACAGCGAAAAACAAGAAGAAGTGAGTTGTATCAGTCGCTTGATTTAAAATATTCACCTAAATCCACCTAATGCAAGTGGATAAGGAGATTTATCATTGATACGTTAGCAAAATGGATATGGGATCCGACACTTTGCCTTGTTTATCTATCGGTAGGCATAGTTTTCGTCTACCTTACCCGTGGTATTGCCTGGAAAAAGAGCTTTTCGGTATTTCTAAAGATCATCAGGGAAGACCAGTCAATATCCACCACCAGCAAAATTTCCCGCAAAAAAAACATGCTGCAGCACCTCATGCGCCGCGCTGCCACTCTTTCCGGCAAGAAAGAACCTCCCGGATTTTCAGACACAGATAACATCCAGCCGCTACCGCCCCACCGAACTATTTCGCACAGAAAAGCATTCCTTACAATCATAGCCACAACGGTAGGGATTGGCAATATCGCAGGAGTTGGAACCGCGATTCATCTTGGGGGACCCGGTGCTCTGTTCTGGATGTGGGTGTCCGCCCTTTTCGGCATGTTTTTCAGAATGTCGTCGACCTATATGGCAATCAAGCTACGCCCTGCCGACGGCAACTCGCCATCCTTCGCCACACCGATGCTCTATCTTGAAAAATACATGAAGGGAAGATGGGCCTTCATTCCTCAACTCGTAGCCGCGTTTATACTGTTTCAGGGAATAGTCCTTTACAATTTAGTACAGGCTAACTCCGTCGCCCATGCCGTACACAACAGGTTCGACGTCCCCAATTCTTTAATAGCAATTATAATGACCATCTGCGTTGGCGGGGTCATTCTGGGCGGCCTAAAGAAAATCGTCAATTATTGCTCCGTGATTGCTCCCGTTGCGATTGTCGTCTATGTTGCCACCGGGCTATTGGTACTCCTGATTAATCCCGCTCAGGCAATAAACGCACTTGGCCAGGTTTTCTCATCTGCCTTCATGCCCTCTTCCGTCGCCGGAGGCGTCGCCGGTTATACAGTTCTTCAGGCAATGCAGTTCGGTGTTTCGCGCGGAATTTTCTCGCACATGTCCGGCATGGGTTCAAGCGCCTTTTTTCAGGCGGCAAACGAAGACACGCCCGCCAAGGGAGCTTTCATGTCGGCGATGGCGCCTTTCGTTGATACGGTAATAATCTGCAGCATTACCGGTCTGGTCATTCTGTCCGTCCCCAACTGGCAGCATCAAACCGGAGCATACCTTACTGCATCATCCTTTGAAGCGGGGCTGGGCTTTTTCGGTCAGATCGTTGTCCTTATAAGTCTTGTCATATTTGCTCTTACAACTATTTTCGCGTTTGCCCACATAGCGGAAAGATGTTTTAAATACCTCGGATTTGTGAATTTCTTTTATTATCGAATTTTCTTTCTTGCAGTTGTCTTTGTCGCTCCGTTTCTCGATTTAGGTTTTGTTTGGTCCCTCAGCGATGTCATCATAGCGATGATCATTATTTTCCACCTGATCCCGCTGATGTTTATCACAATAAAAAACCGTGAAAAAATGTGCAAAGATCTGCAGGCTTTATAATGAAACAAAGGCTTTTAGTGGCCTCCCTTTATAATGGAAAGGATTTTTTAAAATGGGTATTACTATGTTAATCCTGGTAGCATTGGCAGCTTCAGAGGCAGTGACTCTGGTAAAAGTTCGCAAGCAGAGCAAGCGTCTTGCCAAGCTGGAAAGAAATACTAAAGGCAGTGATCAGGATGCGGAATCCGCTCTGGATGGGGGGGGGGTGACCCTGTGGAATAAATTTACATATTTTTGCAAATTAAATTGTGCAGCATTCTAATTTATTGGACATGTTAATGTCAAGGTGTTTAGATGCGCCGAAAAATTGAAAACAAAATAGATCATGCTATTGATACCATTGAGACGCACGGAAAAAGCAAAATGGTTGCTCCTTTGGACAGCATGATGGACAGGAAAAATAACTCAGAAATGGACACCCAGGATATTTCACGATCAGCCAAAAAAATCGCGATTGTCGGCCTTCCCAATACCGGTAAAAGTCAGGTATATAATAATCTGACTGGAAAGTATGCCTTAGTTGCCAACTATCCGCTAACTACCATAGAGACAGAACGGGCAAAGTGCACTATTAACGGGCAAAGTTACGAGATCGTCGATACGCCCGGCCTGCACTGTCTTTATATTCACTCCGAAGAAGAACTCGTTGTCCGCGATATGATATTCTCCGAAAAGCCGGATATCATTATCCAATGCATCGACGCCAACCGCTTGAAACAATCCCTGACACTCACCGCCGATTTGATTGAATTAGGCATACCGATGGTAATATCCCTCAATGCCGTAGACGAAACTACCAAAAAGGGGATATGGATAGATTCATCCGGCCTCTCACGGGCATTAGGAGTTCCCGTTATTGAGTCAATAGCAATTGAAGGTATAGGAACAAAAGACCTAAAGGCTGCGATAGGAAAAGCACGCACGAGCAAATGCCATCTGCGATACGGCGAAATCATTGATAACGGCATCGCTACTATCGGATCCCTGCTGCCGGATGAGACTAGTTATAAACGCAAGAAAGCGATCCTTCTTATGCTCAACGATCCATTTCTTGCAGATTGCCTCACTAAAGAACACGGTGAGGAAAAAGTTGCCCAGTTAACCGAACATGTAAAAGCAGTCCGCAAGCAATTCAACGGACACTTCGGTCGCGCCCTGAATAACCATCGCAGCCGTTGGGCGAATGAATTGACCGAAAATACAACCAGAAAGCAAAAAATCACACCGGGGCAGTTCTCAAAAGGTTTTGGGCGGTTGAGTCGACAT
>VRUF01000157.1:0-6336 GCA_019456245.1 Planctomycetota bacterium
CATGTTCACGTATGCCTACCTCATCAAACGAGTAATACCCATGGACGATCTTTACCGGCTGTTTACGTGTTATTTCCCACTGAAACTCACCAGCCTCTTGGCCTAAGCCTAAATTCCTCGGCATAAGATGAGCCAAAACAGATCCTCTCCCCTCAACCCCCGCAGCGGGCGGTTCAACTTCAACTTCCGTTTTGACGCCGGGGCGGAGGGAGATGTTTTTAAATTCAGTCTGTTCAAAATCTATATATTGTAACGCAATGCCCTTGATAGCTGACCGAGGGAATCCGAAAAGATTGTATATCCTTTCTGGCAAGCCAGTATTGGGATCAAATCCTTTCTCATAAACAGGAAGATTCATGCCAACATCCCATTCTTCGACATTCCATTCCTTGGACATCTGATCTTTTCGTACAAGCAAAATACAACGGATTAGGGGATCACCTCTCTTGTGCTTGTTTGTCTGAGCCCATCGCAACACCCCAGTTCGGTCTTTTAGTTCATAATATAATCCAAAAGTCTCACCTCTAAAGATTGTTTGCGCCTTTACATTTGGCTTGTCTGATTTTAAAAATGTCGTCCAGTCTTTTGTCTCAGGCACACTAATCCTCATAGACATCTTCCGTGTCTCTTTTGGATACCCCAAAACATGATGTGTTATTCCCTCTACTTTGTTGCCTGATTCATCCAGTATACCTCCGCCACTGGTACTAAAAAGGAGTTGATCGTCAAACCCTCGCGAAGTAGTCCCCAAGAAAGGTGTACCTTTTAATTTATATGCAATACAGTACATATTCCGGTCGTCCCGATCATATTGGTTTTGACTAACTGTCTTCGCAAAAGGCGGATTATCAAGCGGACTACCGTCAGGCTGCCACCACTGTTTACCTTCACACGGATAATCGCACACGCCAATGAACTCAACCGTTACGCCGTTGGGTAGGGCCGCTATAAAACTACTGGTTTTTGTTTCATTGGTTGTTTTAACATGACTTTTACCGATCCCGGTCAACGACACATCCACTGCACTTAATATCATTGACTCTTTTGAGCCGGTCTTTGTTCCGCTTGTTGCAAGACCGCCGTCGATCTTTCCATCCTCGACTCTTATGCTTATAGCGACCGAATCTCGTTGTATGCTCTCGCTCTGAATTATCTCGCCTTGCAAATCACCTTTTATTCGATAAGGAGTTTCATGTTTAAAAACTTTCGTATAAACCCAGCTTTTCTTAACCAGCTTGCCATTGACCAACTCTGCATCACCAATTTCGCCTTCTACATTTCCATCAGAATGAATTATGATATCAATAGGCAGATGCTTTTGCTTTGACCAACTGACGATAATCTTGGCTTGCCCTTTCCAATGGCCGATATATTCATCAGGAATCGCTGGAGTTTTCAGTTCTTCTGAGGAACGTTTTTCGAGGGCAAAATCTATTACTTTTTCTTTTTCTGAACGGAAGAGTTTTGTATATAACCCTTTATGCAGAGTTTTATAACCGGCGGCTTCTGCTTTTACATTATGTTCTTCATACCATGTTTTATAACTGTAATTGCCGTTTGAATCTGTGGTAGTGTAGAATTTTTCATCATTATATTTATCGTCACCAACTTTGGCCCCGGCTATAGCCTGGCCTGTTTCCGCATCCGTGACGGTACCCCTGATGACAAAAGCGTGAGAGCCCGGGTCAGATTTTGCCATTGGCAGTAAAAACGCTGCGGTTATAATTATTGTTGCCAGTCCGAGAAGTCCAAGTTTTGCTGACTTTGGAAACGGTCTGCTCAGCATGTGTTTTATTCTGCTTGTAAGGGCTTTTTTTGATTCTACTACGCCGACCAACCTCAGGCTGAAATGCGGTTTTGAAAACGCTACCTCGGCTATGTCTATTAGCGTGCTGCTGTAGCTTGCCGCCTCGTCGCCGAGTTTTGTCAGGACCATTTCATCGACTGCTTTTTCGCGCACGCCTCGTACGACGGCGTTGGCAAACCATAGCAGCGGGTTGTAGAAATATATGATCTGTAGGATAGTCTGCATAAAATTAACCCACAGGTCGCCTCGTTTGATATGGGAAAGTTCGTGGATCAAAACCGCGCGCAGTTTCTCTTCGGAAAGATCGTCAAGCAATGAAGCGGGCATAAGTATTATCGGTTTTGATAAACCGCACACAGCCGGGCTTAGCATGCTTTTTGAAAGACGAAGCTCGATCTTTCCGCCTACGCCGACGTGTTTACGGCATTTTTGGAGTGTTTCATGCAACCGGTCATTAGCTCTGTCGCTTTGTGCAAGAAGAATTTTTACGAACAAAAACCGCTGGAACAGCAGCACCGAAAGAACCAACACACCAACCAGCCAGATGAGAAAAACAACCGCCTGCCATGTTATTGGAATGCTGGAGGCTGCCGGGGCAATTGGGTTTGTGCTAATTTCTAATTCATTCAGCTTTATCGGCGGCATGTATGTGCCGTCATCGGTAATCGTGGGCACTGTTACGCCTGCCGGCTGACCGAGCACCATTGGAGTAGGCGGCAAATGCTCCAGTCCATAATCGGCGGCAATGGCGTCAGCCTCTGTAGCCGTTACCTTTACAGGAATATCGGAACCGGCGGGATTTTGTGTTTTATTGATCGCAAGTTTGTCGCCGAATAGCTGGCCCATGCTAACCGGCGAAGAAAGCGAAACCGGCAGAATCAGTTTTACAAATACCAGCATCCAGATACAGTATCGAAAAACCGCCCTGACGTGTTTTCGTATCAGCAGGTCGATTGCGTACAGCAGCACTATCAAAATGCCTGACTGTATGAACATAGCCAATGCAAAATCGCAAAAGCCGTCTGCTTTTATGTTTAGGATGTTTACCAGGTCTGTCATTTCCCGTTCCTCCCATTTTTATTTTGTCCGGCTTTGTCTACGAATTTGCGAAGTTGGGTTAGTTCACCCTTGCTAAGGCCCTCCTCTTCTATAAGAAACTGCATCATAGGCGTAAGCGCACCGTCGAAGGCACGCTTGAGCATTTTGCGGAATTCGCCTTTTTTCGCGTCCTCCTGGCTTATCATGGAACTGAAAAGCTGGAGGTTGCGGATTTTTGTAATTTCCAGCAAACCCTTTCCAGACATACGATCCATTGTTGTCTTGACCGTGCTGTAGGCCCAGTCTTTGCTTTTTGTCAGGGCCTCCTGAACGGTTCCCGCTGCACAGGGCTCGTTTTCCCACACAACCTTCATGATTGCCCATTCAGCTTCGGTAAGTTCCGGTTTGGTTTGATCAATTACTTTTGGTCTTGCCATAATAGTCTCCTTTATCTAGTAAATTAGAGAATATTCGACATTTGTCGAACATGCAAGCAAAATTTTTATTTTTTTACACTTTTTTGTCCTCTGCTGCCATCTGCTGGTATCGTACGTCCTCGGCAATCTCGCGTAAATACTGCTGACAGCTAGGGTTATATGAAATAAGCCCACAAAACAGTTGTTTTGTGGTATAATAGGTTTAGATTGTTGGAGCAAAGCAGCAATTAAAACTTGCATTTTGAGCGTGGAAATAATATAATGGCACTATGATTATAAAGGTATGGAAACAAATGCATAAAAAATGTGTCATTGTGCTTATATGCCTTCTAATGTTTGGCAATTTAACACACGGCGCCGTGATATGTATTGGTGCCAACGGACACATTTCGCTCGAACTTACCTCTGCCGACTGTTGCGATGAGTCTCCGGCTATTCTGCTTTCATGCTCAATTGACAATCAATCTGAAACTACAGATTCATGCGGTGATTGCATAGATATTCCACTTCCGGGCAGTTGCGAAAGCAAACGGCTTACGTCTTTTGTAACGAAAGGCTCTTCGCGTTTAAATATCCTGCCGCAAACTATTATCGCTGTATACACTGATAATACTGTAAGCACAGATAAAGAGCGTTTCGCAAACCACGTCAGCGACTCACTCTTCTCTATCCGCACCACCGTGCTCATAGTCTGATACCTTCCTAATTACTTCTTATCCGTTTTATCATGGTTATGGTTAGCGTATGCGCGTTCTGGCATAACCGGCAAACGAGACTAAATATTCTGATCGCGATTGAAATTTCCAGTTTCTTCGCAGCTAAAGACTTGTAAATAACGTAGGAAATAAGTGATGATTAAAAAACAAAACACAATATATATTGCGGTTCTAACTTTAGTTCTGCTTGTCGTCTTTTTATCAGGTTGTATAGCAACCAATCGTACAGATCTTGTAAAAAACGGAACGGTTACCATCGCCCGGCAGAAAACCGGCAAAGCTTATATCTCATCGAGCAGTGCCTATGAAGAAAATGGCGAATTAGTGATAACCGGTATTTTAAGACGGCGCGATCATGTAGGCGGCCCGATCAAGACTCATGTGGATGTTGCCATAGTCTCTGCTGGTGGAACTGTCGCAAGCGAAGTTAGATCATCGGATATCGCAGTGTCCAGACGTATAGCGGGCAGAGGCTACCTAAGCTCTGAACGCTTTACAATTCGTATCTCAGATGTTCCGGCTAAGGGATCCATAGTCCGCTTAGTCAGCCATAGCGGCAGCCATACTGAGTAATTATCAATTTGAACTATAGTAGCGATTAAAGCTAACCGATTTTATTTTATACTCGTTAAATTTAGGTGATTCCATATGGAATATCGAAAGTCTGTCTTATTTTTGCTGTTAATAATGTTGTTCCTAAGCCTTTCAGGTTGCACCGAACAGAGCAATAAATCTGCATTGCCGCAACCTCGTTCGTTGGGACAGGAATTCCCCACGTTCCAGCCGCCCGCCAAACCGGCCGAAACTATTAAAGCAACTACAATCGACGAGCCGACCGGACCTGTCACTTTGCGTAAAGCCCTGGCTTTGGCATTGATGAATAATCCGCAGCTGAGAGCTTTTTCCTGGGATGTTCGTATTTCACAGGCAAACCAATTGCAGGCATCTCTTTGGCCAAATCCGGAACTTGATGTCGAAGTTGAAAACGTCGGCGGACCCGGCAAACTCAGACGGTTTAAAGGTGCAACAACAACCATCCAGCTCAGCCAGTTAATTGAATTGGGAGGAAAAACTGATAAGCGGATAAAACTGGCTTCACTGGAAAACCAACTGGCTGGAATGGATTACGAGGCCAAACGCCTCGATGTCTTTACGGAAGTTACCAGGGCATTTATTGAGGCATTGGCCGCACAGGAAAGGCTCAAACTAACTAAAGAACTAATGCAATTGTCCCAGGAATTAGTCGATACAGTTGCCAAAAGAGTTGAAGCAGGAAAAGATTCCCCTCTGGAGAAAACAAAGGCAGCAGTAGCCTATTCGAATATAAAGATACAGCATCGACAAGCCCTCCAGAATCTTGAATTTGCGCGTAAGCAACTCGCTTTTACATGGGCCGGACAAAAACCAACGTTTGAAAGTGTTGCAGGTTCGCTTGATTCGCCGGCTGCCTTAGCATCGATAGATCAATTGACTGATTTGATTTCTCAGAATCCCGATATTGCAAGATGGCCTCTGGAAATCGACAAAGGGAAAGCTTCCCTTGATCTGGAAAAAGCTAAAGCTGTTTCAGATATCACCCTTAGCGCAGGATCGAAAAGATTCAATGCAACAAATGATGACGCAATTGTATTCGAGATTTCCATCCCTTTACAAGTCTCAGATAGAAATCAAGCCGGAAGATTGGAAGCGGCTTACGCACTCTCCAGGGCCAGGGAAGAAGAAAGATCCGCCCGCACAAAAATACAATTGGAATTAGCAAGGGCCTATCAGGCACTTTCCAATTCACATACAGAAGTAACAGAACTTGATAAGTACGTATTGCAGGCTGCCGAAAGTGTCTTCGACGCTTCCAGAACCGGCTACACACAGGGAAAACTGGATTACCTCGATGTCCTCGACGCACAGCGGACTTTGTTCAAAGCAAAAGCAAAATATATAGATGCCCTTGCCTCTTTCCATACCGCAAAAACCGATGTCGAACGTTTGATCGGACAGGGAATCGATACCATAACAGATATTGCAAAACAATAAATCGAAAGAAAGGAAATAATAATGTTAAAACGCAATAAATTTTTCCCTGCCCTGCTGATTGTGTCGGTGATCAGTATTAACGGAATGTTCTTTATCCCGTTCGCTCAAGCGCAAGACGGTCACGAGGGACATGGCCAATCACAGAGAGTCTCTGTGACACAGGAACAGGTTACCCGCCTCGGCATCAAAATAACTCGCGCTACTCGAGGCATTGTACGTAGAGAGATTCGTGCTCCCGGAGAGATCAAGGTAAATTCTGATCGTGTAGCACATGTGGTGCCCCGTGCAGCGGGCATCGTACGCGAGG
>VRUF01000157.1:6346-6771 GCA_019456245.1 Planctomycetota bacterium
TGGTGACCGTGTTCGGGCTGGCGAGATGCTTGCCTGGATCGAAAGCGATGAACTGGCCGAAGCCAAACTGGACTTCTATGCCAAGGAATCTGAAGTGGGGTGTTGTGAGATCAAGCTGCCTCGGGCCAAGGCGATCTTTGAGAATGTTGCGAAACTAACATCACTGCTTCAGGCAGAGGCCACAGAGGAAGAGATCCACAAGCTGAATGCCCTTGAGATGGGCAAGTACCGGGGACAGTTACTGACAATTTACACCGCGTACCTGGCAGCCCGTGCCAACCACGAGCGTGAGGTAAACCTGCGTGCAAAGAATGTCAGCAGCGGTCAGGAAATTCTCAATGCCGAAACAGCCTTGAGGCAATCGCGGGCCACGTTCCACGCAATCATAGATACGACTCGCTACGAGACACTGATCGCTTACACCG
>VRUF01000158.1 GCA_019456245.1 Planctomycetota bacterium
GGGCCTCTTAGTTTTAAGTCGTGTTCCGCTATTTCGAAGCCGTTGTTGCTTCTTGTCATTATTTCAAGCCTGCTTATTGCGTTTTCGTCTTCCGTTTCGGCGAATAGTAAGCAATAAGAGTTGCTTTGGCCCCGGCCTATTCGGCCTCTTAGCTGGTGGAGCTGGGCGAGTCCGAAGCGGTTTGCGTTTTCTATAATCATCATTGTTGCGTTGGGGACGTCTACGCCTACTTCTATGAGGACTGTTGAGACGAGGACGTCTATTTTGCCTTTTCTGAAACGGTCCATGGTCTCCTGTTTTATTTCGGGTTTCATCTGGCCGTGGAGGAGCTCTACTTTGAAATCTGGGAAGATTTTTTTGCTTAGTACCTTGAATTCGTTGGTGGCGGCTTTTACGTCGGAGTTTTCGTCTTCGTTGTCGATTCTGGGGTAGACGAAGTATGCCTGTTTTTTTGCTCTTAGCCTTTGGGCTATGAAATTGAAGGCGGCGTCTCTGTCGTGGGGTTTTACCCAGCGGGTTACTACTTTTCCACGGCCGGGTGGGGAGTGCTTTATTATTGAGACGTCGAGATCGCCGAAGGCGGTCATCGCGAGGGTTCTGGGGATGGGGGTGGCTGTCATTACGAGGCAGTGGGGGGCGGTTGTTTTCCTTAGTTTGGCTCTTTGATGGACGCCGAACTTGTGCTGTTCGTCTATTATGGCGACGCCTAGATGATCGAATTCGAGTTGATCGCTCACGAGGGCTATTGTGCCTACTACTATGTTTATCTGGCCCGTGCTGACTTTCTTTTCGATCTCTTTGCGTTTTTTTGCGGGCATTGAGCCTGTTATTAGTGCGGTTTCTACTTTGCTGTTTTTCAGGAAGCGTTTGATGCTGGTTAAGTGCTGGTTTGCGAGTATTTCGGTGGGGGCCATTATTGCGGCTTGTGTTTTGTTTGCTACGGCCAGGAGTGCGGCGTAGAGGGCTACCACTGTTTTTCCTGATCCGACGTCTCCCTGGAGGAGGCGGTTCATTGGGATCGAGCTTTGCATGTCGGAGGCGATCTGGGCGATGACTTCGTTTTGGTCCTCTGTCAGGAGAAAGGGGAAGCGTTTTCTTATTCGGTGGTCGATGTTTTCTGTGAGCTGCATCTGTGTTGCCGGTTTTGCGTGGCGTGTGTGGTATCTTTTTATTGCCAGGCCGAGCTGCATTAGAAAAAGCTCTTCGTATTTTAAGTATCGTTTTGCCTTAGCGAGCTTTTCTTCGTCGGGGGGGAGGTGTATCCAGTGGAAAGCGCTGGGGCGTGAGATGAGTTCGTTTTTTTTGCGAAAATCGGCTGGGTATAGTTCGGGGAGGAGTTTTGAGACTTGCTCGACGATCGGTTTTGTTACTCTGGCGATATTTTTGCTTGTGAGGTTCGTTGAGGCTGGGTATGTGGGGCCACCTAGTGCGGTTGGGTCGAGTTCTTCGTCTTCATCGGGGATGATGAAGTGGGGGTTGGTGAATTGGAGCTGGTGTTTATAGAGGCTAATTTTGCCGGAGAGGATTATTACCTGGCCTGGTTCCAGTTTGTTTTGGAGGTATGCGCCGTGGAACCAGACTGCGCGGCAGACGGCTGTGTCGTCGGCGAGGCTAGCGCTGAATATCTGGGGTTTTCGGAATTTTTGGAAGTCGGTTTGTTCTACTACTGCTACTATGCAGACATTTTGGTCGGGGCGGACGTCTTTTATTTTTGTCGGCTCGGGCATGAAGGTCCATTTGCGGGGGTAGTAGCCGAGCAGGTCGGAGAGGGTTTGTATGCCGAGCTTGGCGAAAGCTTTGGCGCGGGCGGGGCCTACTCCTTTTAGGAATTGGATGGGTGTTGTGAGATCGAGATTAGTCTGATTCGTCGAATCCATGTTCACCTGTTAGTTTTACAAATCTTACGGGACAAATTTCTGTTTCGATGAGGTTGCCGTTTATTTTTTCGAATGCTGTTAGTATTTGTGAGTTTGTGTCGCCGAGGGGGACCAGCATGATGCCGTTTTCGTTTAGCTGGTCGATTAGGGGGGCTGGTATTGATGGGGCGGCTGCGGTTATTATTATTCTGTCGAAGGTTGTGTGGTCGGGCCAGCCTTTTGAGCCGTCTGAGATGCAGAATTCGACATTTTTGATGTTAAGGCTGGCGAGGACGGTCTGGGCGGATTCGGATAGCTGGTCGTATTTTTCGATGGTGCAAACTTTTCGGGCCAGTTTTGCGAGGATTGCGGTTTGGTAGCCGCTTCCGGTGCCGATCTCGAGTACGGTGCATTGGTCGTTTAGTTTGAGGTGCTGGGTCATTAGGGCGACGATGTATGGCTGGCTTATCGTTTGGCCCATTCCGATGGGGAGGGGGTTGTCGGCGTAGGCTTGTGAGGCGTATTTTTGGGGGACGAAACGCTCTCTTGGGATGGAATCGAGGGTTTCGAGGACGGCGGGGTCGGTTATGTCGCGTCTGGCAAGGTCGTTTTTGAGCATTTGGGAACGCTGGATCTCGAATTCTTTGTTTTTGTTTATATCTACCATAACCTTAATAATGGCGTTTTGATCGGATATTGCAATGGAAATCCTGTTTGAAAACTGATTGACTGATTGGCGCCGATGGTGATAATGGTGGTTTATGAAAGATACTACGCGAAAATTGATCGAGGCAGATCGGAAATATGTTTGGCATCCTTTTACTCAGATGGCTGATTGGGGGGCTTGTGAGCCGGTTATTATTGAGTCCGGGGAGGGTTTTTACCTGGTTGATACGGAGGGGCGGCGGTATATCGACGGGTTTAGCTCTTTGTGGTGTAATGTGCATGGGCATAAGGTTGGCAAGATCGATGATGCTATACGGGCCCAGCTTGAGCGGGTTGGGCATAGTACTTTGCTTGGGCTTGGGCAGGTAAAGTCTATTGAGCTTGCGGAGAGGCTTGTTGGGATTACGCCGGAGGGATTGAATAAAGTTTTTTATTCGGATAGCGGTTCGACCAGTGTTGAGATCGCTGTGAAGATGGCTTACCAGCACTGGCAGAATCGGGGTTGTCGCAAGCGGAAGAAGTTTATTGCGTTGGTGAGTTCTTATCATGGCGATACTATCGGTTCGGTGAGTGTGGGAGGGATCGAGCTTTTTCACGGGATATTTCGTTCACTTTTGTTTGAGACTTTTTTTGTTCCGAGTCCGCATCCGTATGGGTTTGACGGTAGTGCTCAAGAGTGCAAGGAGGATAGTCTTAACAAGATGGAGGGGTTGCTTAAGCGGTATGGTGAAGAGATTGCGGGGATCGTTGTTGAGCCGCTTGTTCAGGGGGCGGCGGGTATGATCGTTCATCCGCAGGGATTTTTGAGGGGGGCGAGGGAGCTTGCGGATAAGTATAAGACGCTGCTTATTGTTGACGAGGTGGCGACGGGGTTTGGGCGGACGGGGAAGATGTTTGCCTGTGAGCATGAAGGGGTGCGGCCTGATCTGATGTGTCTTGCTAAGGGGATTACGGGGGGTTATTTGCCGCTTGCAGCGACGCTTGCTACGGATGAAATATATGAATCTTTTCTCGGGCATGTAAGCGAGCATAAGACTTTTTATCATGGGCATACTTATACGGGAAATGCTTTGGGGTGTGCGGCGGCACTGGCATCGCTTGAGTTGTTTGAAGAGAATGGGATAATCGAATCGCTTGGGGAGAAGATCGGGATTATTGAGGAGGCTTTGAAGCCGATGAAGTCGCTTGCGTATATTGGGGATGTTCGTCAGTGCGGGATGATGGCGGGGATCGAGCTTGTTAAGGATAAGGCGAGTGGGGAGAGTTTTGAGAGTGAGGCGATGGTTGGGGCGAAGGTTTGTGCGGCAATGCGGGCGAAGGGTGCGATGCTTCGGCCTTTGGGGGATGTTATTGTGCTTATGCCGGCGGTTGCGATGGGTGTTGAGTTATTGAAAGAACTTTTGTGTATCGTTAGTGATACGGTAGAAAATGATCTTCCGGGAATTGTGCGAGGTGTTTGATGAGTGATTTGATGGATTTGCCTAAGATGAAAGGGATTTTTGTTACGGGGACCGATACGGGTGTTGGTAAGACGCTGGTTGCGGGGGGGATTGCGCGAGTTTTGCGCGACGGTGGAAAGCGGGTTGGGGTTTTTAAGCCGGTGAGCAGCGGGTGCAGTCATGAGTATGAGGGTTTGGTGAATGCGGATGCGGAGTTTTTGCGGATGTGTTCGCATTGTGATTTTTCGCTTGGCGATATTAATCCGGTTGGGTATGTTGCTGCGGCTGCGCCTGCGGTTTGCGAGGAGTTTGAGAGGCGAGTTGTGGATTTTGGTTTGATCGAAGCGTGTTATAAGAAGATATCAGCGGTTAGCGATATTATGGTCGTTGAGGGGATCGGCGGGGTTCGGGTTCCGGTTTCTCGTGGGGTGGACGTGCTTGATCTTGCGAAAGAATTTGATCTGCCGGTTGTTGTTGTTTCGCGGTGTGGGCTTGGGACGATAAACCATACGCTGCTTACGTTCGATGCTATTCGGGGGGCGGGGCTTAAGATAGCGGGCGTTGTGTTAAGCGGGTATGATGTTGAGTCTGCGGGATTGGCGCAGGAGAGTTTGCATGGTGTGTTGGAAGAGTGGGGCGGGGTTGATGTTCTTTCGACCGTTCCGCTTGACGATGAGTCTGATGTGGAGCAGGGCAGGCTGGGGGAAGTTGTGGTGGAGACGCTTGCGGAGGTGGACTGGGAGTCTTTGTGTGGATGAGGCTATATACTAATTTCATACTAAAATACGTAAAATTAGTATATCTTTTTAGTTTTACCTTCGTTATTGGGCTAAAAAGGGGACTTTCGTTCCAAATACTAATTTCATACTAAAATATTTAAAATTAGTATTTGACGGCAGTTTTTTTGTCGATATACTAATTAGCAACAAATTAGCATGAAATTAGTATATGCATAAGTCGTTTATTTAAAAGGAGATAGCATTGAAGTTGCCAAAAACACCTCCTAAATATGCAGAGCTTTATGATCGAATAGATCTCGATAGGGATCGAATGGATTGTGTTTATAGTGAGGTTGTCAAGGTCTCAACTGGAGGTAAATATCTTCATTGGGATAAACTTCGGCATTATAGCCCACCTGAAGGTCTATCTCATGAGGAATGGTGGCTTGCAATTAAAATTCAACGGCGAAGCGGGTACAAGCCTGTTGGGCTTACGGATACTAAAGGCCGAATGTTCCAATACATGGTAACCGATCCGATCCCTAAAATACTTCACAGAATCGATCAGGGGGCTGGTGGATTTGTACAAATGCATGAGCAGATAATAAATCCTGATATGCGTGATCAGTATTATGTCAACTCGTTGATCAATGAGGCGATTACATCAAGTCAGCTAGAAGGGGCCGCTACGACACACAAGATAGCCAAGGAAATGATCCAGACAGATCGTCGTCCTCGCGATAGAAGCGAACAGATGATCCTGAATAATTTCAAGACCATGCAGCGAATCAATAAAATCAAGGCCCAGCCTTTGACGAAAGATCTGGTGTTTGAAATTCAGCGGCTGGTTACAGAAAGTACTCTGGATGACTTCTCAGGGTCAGGTAGATTTCGAAATGAAGATGAACAGATAGTTGTCGGTGATATGTATAACGAGGTTTTTCATACTCCTCCGGCGGCAGGTGAACTTGAGGAACGGATGGAGGCTATGTGTGAGTTTGCTAATGACAATAGTTCGGGGCTATTTGTACATCCTGTTGTACGGTCCATAATACTACATTTCTGGTTGGCATATGACCATCCTTTTGTTGATGGTAACGGAAGGACTGCGAGGGCTTTATTCTATTGGTCCATGCTTAAGCATGGCTATTGGCTGTTTGAATTTATTTCGATTTCACAGGTTATTCTTAATGCGCCAGCTAAATACGGCCGTGCCTTTCTTTATACTGAGACCGATGACAATGACCTAACGTATTTTATACTTTACCATCTTAAAGTGATTGATAAGGCAATTGTCGAACTGCATGATTATATAGAACGTAAAACAAGACGATTAAAGGAACTTGAGCAGCATCTGCACGGTATCGAAAAGTTTAACTATCGTCAGCGTACAATTATTGCGCACGCGTTGCGTCATCCGAATTACAGATATACTATCAAGTCTCATCAAATCAGTCACAATATTGTTAACCAGACCGCTCGGACAGACTTGCTTGATTTGCATGAATCCGGTTTATTTACTGTGCGGAAAATTGGAAGAACACGTTATTTCACCCCTGTTGGCGATTTGGAAGCCCGGCTTGTCGGATTATCTGAATAGGTTTTGTGAAAAGTTAGTTTGCTAAATTGGGGTTGGTGCAATTATACTATTTGGCGAAGTAAAACAAATTAATACGATGATAAAAGATTGGGAGCTTAAATGGCATTGAGGCAGACTGAACTTCGGCGTTATCTTGTTGGTATTGATACAGCTTCTACTCAGCAGCTTTTTACTGATTGTCTTGTTATTGGCGGTGGCGTTGCAGGTCTTCGCGGGGCTATCGAGGCGGGTGAGAATTGCAATGTTATGCTGGTTTGCAAGGGTGTTTTTAGTGATAGCAATACGTGGCAGGCTCAGGGTGGGATCGCATCTGTGATACGGGCTGACGATAGTATTGCCTCACATGTTGGGGATACTGTGCGGACGGGCTGCGGACTTTGCGATGAAAATGTTGTGCAGCGGGTTGTGGAGGAAGGTCCGGGTTTGGTTCGTGAGCTTATTGAGTGGGGTGCGGAGTTCGATGTTGTTGACGGTGAGCTTGATGTTACGC
>VRUF01000014.1 GCA_019456245.1 Planctomycetota bacterium
AGCGCTGCAGAGGCACGACCTGGTCATGGTTCGAGAGCATCTGGCCGATGTTCTCTTTAAGGCGGATCGCCTTAATGAAGCATTAGCTCAGTACAATCATATCCTGACCGTTGAGCCGAACAATATCAAAGCTTTATACTTCGCTGGTTTGATATCTGCTCAGGCAGGAAAATTCTCCGAGGCCGAAAAGTATCTTGTAAAGGCTTTAGAACTGGATCCGAATTCTATAGCCGCAAAAAATACCTACAGCTATGTCCTGATCCAGCAGGGAAGATACGAAGAGGCCGTAAAACAGTGCAGGGCAATTCTTCAGGTAGACCCGGCTATAATTGAGGCTCACAGCAACTGCGGGCTTGCGCTTACGAAACTCGGCAGGTATGAAGACGCTGCTCAAGAATACGAAAAAATACTCGAAACAAAACCAGATAGCTTCAGGGTTCATAATGATTTGGCAGTGGTACTTTACAGACTTGGCAGAATTGACAAAGCGATCGAACATCTACGGATTGCTATTAAGATAGCACCTGATTTTGCCGACGCACAGAACAACCTTAAGATTATACTTCAGGAGCGAAGTAAAAAAACACCGGAGAATAACTCTTCAGGAAAACAGTTTTGACTTTATAAGATTCATTTTTGCCAGACGGTACTTTATGGCGGTTGCTAAACAACCAAAACCATATTTAAGACTTCGCCGGAAATTTATGGATGAGGCTTCGGCGAAATACTTTGTGGGGCAACTGACTTCAGCAATTTGATAGTCGTGCCATAATATCTGGGCAAGCATTTGATTATCAAATACGAAATCATCGGAATTTTCATGGAAGGGTATTTTCTCGAGCAGTTGACGGGAAAATGCCCTGTAGCCGGTATGGTACTCGGACAACTTTGCACCGGTCATAATGTTTTCGGCCATAGTAAGAAACCTATTTGAGATGTATTTCCAGATCGGCATCCCGCCTTTACGTGCATACCCGCCAAGAATTCGCGAACCTAAGACGCAATGATAAAGTTCGTTGCCGATCATTGAGGCCATGGCAGGGATAAGCTTCGGTGTGTATTGATAGTCAGGATGTACCATAATAATAATATCAGCTTCGTTTTGCAGAGCCAATTGATAACAGGTTTTTTGGTTTGCGCCGTAGCCTCTGTTATCGGAATGTGTATGTACAATCGTATTTGGCAATGTTTTGGCGTAAGCAGTAGTTTCGTCACTGCTGGCATCGTCAACAACAATGACAATATCCACAATTCCCTGTGCCATTACTTCGTCATATGTTTTGCCAAGCGTCTGAGCAGCATTATACGCCGGCATTACAACTACTACTTTTTTATCTTTGTGCATATCAGTCCTGAAATTAAGTTTTCATCGAATCAAGCTCGATGAACGCGATAGGCAGGAAGATGATCACCGGAAACCACGCCCAGAAATGCGGAATGATTCTGCCGAAAACCGCCTCCGTTGCCACCATCTTGCACGCGAACATAACCAGAAAGCACGATGCGGTAATGCTGAAACTTATTGCAACGGCGGCTTTCATCGACTTTGGATCCCGGCACACAAGCACAGGCAATGCCACCATAAGCATTACGAGGTTGATGATCGGATCGGTAATGCGAAAATGCTTCTGGCTGTAGAGGTCCGCCTGATCTTTGAGTTTGGTCTTCTTACCGGCAAGATTGGAAAGTTGGGACGAACTGAGCAGGGACTTGTAGCTTTCCTGCTGCCGGATAGGGATGTCTGTTGGTGTAATATCCGTTTCGAATGTGGGAACATCGGTCCCGATCGCATCCGGTGCTGTGCTAAGTCTTGAAAAAACAGCGTTCTCAAGATCCCATTTTTTTGTCTCGTGGTTGTAACGGGCCTTATCGGCCTTGACGTCTCCAAGAACTATCCATTCGATGGACCCGTCTTCGTTCTTGATCTGGCGGCGAATGATCATCAATGGATTATACATCGTTTCTTCGTGTTCAATGTAATAATTGGCGCTGATCAAGTGACCGTTACTATCGGTCAAAAACCAGAAATCGTAAGATTCGCCTTTTGCCCGGTCATAATCATGTCCCCGGACAAGTTGGCTGATAAGACGGGGGATTATGATTTCCTGATCGATAACGACAAAGGAAGTCAGCAGAACGGAAAGCACTATGATAGGAGCGATAACCCTTTTTAAGCTGATGCCCGAGGCCATTATCGCGATCAGTTCATTATTTCGGGTCATCTTGCCGAGTGAGAAAACCGCTGCAAGTACAATGATGATTCCCGCAAGGTCACGGTAATAGAGCATACTCTGTGCACCATAGTATCGCAGGATGCTCCCGAAAACAAAACCCATATCTCGTTCGGCATTGGCGCCATCTCCTGCCAGTTCCGCGAACTCATCGACGTTTGCTAACAGGTCTACGGCGATGCAAAGCCCCACCAGTACCAGCAGGGCTATTACATAGCCCGTCAGAAAACTCTTTGCCACGTATTTATCGAGAATCTTCATAGATCAAAAAGTTCCTAAGTTCGCATCAGCTTTCGATATAATATTACTGTCACAATGCAGAGAAACACAACGCCAAACCACATCATCAGCGGGCCTGCGTATTCGGGGATGTTCGTGTTTAGCGTCTTGGTAAGCTGCTTGCCCGATATGACAAAAACAACCAAGGCGCCTGCAGGTAATGCACTTATTCCAAACGCGCTTAACATATGCCCGCCCTTCAGCGAGATCCCCAGTGCGATTGCTATCAGGATCAGCACGATACTGCCTATACCGAACACAAGCCTGGAATGTATCTCGGCGGTAATGTCTCTGGACGTATACCGAATTTCATTTTTCAGCCTGCGATAGAGTTTGCTAAGTTCCTTGGACGGAGGATTTTCCAGGATAGGCTCTGCGGAATCTGCTGGTATTGTCTCCATCAGATCGAGCAGTTTCTTTGAGTGTAATTTTGACTTTATCGTTTCCGAAAGCGTCAGTCCTTCGATTACACGTCTTGGCACCGGCGTTGGGCTTTTGTAGCCGTCAACTACCCTTTCCCAACTGGCATTTTTAAGTATTAAGACTGGTGCCGGATCCATTACGTCGTCCTTAAACTCTATCGTCCCGGGTTCGTCGCTATACCATTTGTGCAGGGGCTCCAAAACGACATCGTACTCCCTCAGCTCTATAGGAGGCGACAGAACAACCGTTCCTTCGCCTTTTACACTGCAACCGGCGGCGGTGAACATAATGACCCTGTTTTCGCTTCGCATCTGGTAATAATTGTTATCTTCTATAGCGATTTGTTTCCTTATCGATTCCGAAAGAAGCTCTGTCGCAAGTTGATTTTTTGCGGCAATTGCGACCTCACGAACCGGCTCGAAATTAGACATATCCGCCTGAATCTCTTTAAGCCTGTCCAGCTTCTGGAACTTTATGTCGTCGCCTAACATAGGCGGAAATGTCATCTCTACGGAAAATTCCTGCAAATAAGCGGATTGGATATTGTGTTCGTCGATCTGATACGCCTCCTGCGCGATGATGGCAACTTTAGTTGAATCGCGGGCAGTTTCGATCTGGATTTTAGCCCGCCGCGCAAACATCCTTTTGTTTATGGTTTTGTTCTTAGAGTCTACAACAACAACACCAACAAGGGTGTCTGTTGCCGGGAAGGCCTGATCCGCGTAGATAATACGGTGTCGGTCGCCGGGAATCTCATAAAATCCTTTTCGCTGAATATTTCTAAAAAGTATTTGCTTTGCATTTCCCTGGATGCTTTTTTCTGCGCGTGCCACAAATGCCGGAACTACATGAAAGCTCAGGATCAGTGTGGTTATCGAAATGGCAACTGCCAGGCACAGGCCCGGGTAAATAAGGGTCATCAGGCTTATTCCGCTTGCACGGCAGGCATCCAGTTCGTTATCGCCTGCGAAACGGCCATAAACCAAAGAGGCTGAAAAAAGTGCCGACATCGGAAGAACAACGGTCAGTATGATCGGGATAAAGTAACCCAGAATATGAACCGCCTGGCCGGGACCGACACCGAATTCCTGAATAGGGCGAAGCATCGAACTGAGACTCAAAACAAACGTCAGAGTAACTGTCGTAAGCACGAAAACCCGCAATAGTTCCCGCAAGATATATCTATGCAGTGTAAAGACCATTTAAAAATCCGTTTTTCAAAAAAACTGACTACTCAAAAAAAACAACCTACATAATAATAGCTTCGCCGAAGGCGAAATCGCTATTTAACATTAATCATTAAACATTAGACATTTTCGATATGATCTCGTTAAGATCGTTGGCGACTTCGATTGGCGGATTGCTGAATGGTCCCTGCTTTTCCTTATGATAGTTTACCGTCACATTAGGATTTTTCAGCTGATGTCCCGTCAAAACACAGGCAACACGCTCGTCTTTTCCGATAGTTCCATCGGCAAGGAGGTACTTAAGCCCGGCGATAGTAGCCGCCGACGCCGGTTCGCATCCCAGCCCATACAATCCGACCTGCGCCTTTGCATCGACGATTTCCTCATCGGTAACTTCCAGCACAACACCATTGCAGACATCCAGCCCGCGGAGGCATTTCTTAAGATTGACAGGTCTGGATATTTCAATCGCCGAAGCACAAGTATGTGGAGAATAATTCGTCGCCGTAAGTTCGGCGTAATATTCATCGATCACGGAATTATCGACATTCCCATCGTTCCATCGCAGTCCCTTTTCGTTAAACAGGTGACACAGGGTATTGGCGCCGGTAGCGTTAATTATCGCAAGCCGTGGGACACGATCGATAAGGCCTGCCTGCTTAAGTTCCATAAAAGCCTTCCCGAACGAACTGCTGTTGCCCAGGTTGCCTCCCGGAACGACGATCCAGTCCGGAACCTCCCAGCCGAGTTGTTCGATGATACGCAGCATGATCGTCTTTTGCCCCTCGAGCCTGAACGGGTTGAGGGAGTTGACAAGGTAAATCCCAAGCTGGGTGCAAACATCCTGAACCTGTTTCATGCAGTCGTCAAAATCGCCCTGGATCTGGATTGTATGCCCGCCGTAATCCATTGACTGACTAAGTTTCCCGTACGCGATCCTGCCCGACCCGATAAAGACGGTGCACTTCAATCCGCAGCTATGAGCATAAAGCGCCATCGACGCGGAGGTATTTCCCGTTGATGCACACGCACTCGATTTCGCGCCGATCATCTTCGCATGACTAAACGCCGCCGTCATGCCGTTGTCCTTGAATGATCCCGACGGATTCAGCCCTTCATACTGCAGGTAAAGACTGCCGGCATCCATCCCCAGTGCCCCGGCAAGGTCGTCATTTCTTTGTAAAAGTGTCTGTCCTTCGCCAATGCTGACCTTATGTTCGTCTGCGCAAAAACTAAGCAGCTCGCGAAATCGCCATACGCCGGAAAAATCGAGTCGATTATTTCGGTTTGACCACCGTTTCGCAAAGTCGGATAGCTTCGATGGCATCTCGATCTTGTCCCATTCATAGCAGATGTCCAGCAGATCGCCGCACTTTGGGCACTTAAACAACGCCTGACCGCAATCGAATTCCGCTTTACAAGCAGGATTGATACATCGCTGAAAAGCTACGCTACTACTATTTGACATTTTTATACATCCTTAACATTGTCAGTTGTTCATTCCGGCAATTATCTCCGGCAATTCTGCTATTTTATCGATCTTTAAAACACCTTCATCCAGCCTCTTGCCCTCACTTGTATAAGCACTTTTCAGAACCGGAACCATACCTGCCCGGATCGCACCCTTGACATCTTTGTTTATCCTGTCGCCAACAAATAAAGTCTCTTCCGGCTCGACAGATAATCTCTTTGCCGCTTCGAGGAATATCCGTTTATCGGGTTTCCTGAATTTTAGCTGATAAGAATATATTCGCAAGGGAAAGAAGTCAAGAATTCCAAGTTCTCCCAGGTGTGCGTCCAGCGAACATGCATGGACGAATGTGTTAGAAACGATACCCAGCTTAAGCCCGGCATCTCTAAGTTTTCCAAGTGTCTCGGCCAGATCCACTTCGATCCGGCCTCTTCGCCTTAGCGGCTCATACCAGCACTTATTTACGTCTTCCCATTGCTCGTCGCTCAGTTTCCATCCCTGCCGCGAACCGCTGTATTTAATAACCTCAAGCGAATCGAAATCCCTCCCGATGATTTCCGATAGTGCTGTCTTGGCACGCATCCCCAAAACATTTCGCCAGACATAAAGCCGAAAATTTCCGACCGGCTGACCGGCTCGTTTGAGGTAATCGTAAGAAGTCCTCGCCGCTTCCATGAAGATCGTTGCCCGGTCGACTTTCCCGAAATTTACCAGGGTGTCGCCAAGATCGAAAAGGACCGCTTTAATAGTTTTCTGTGCCAAATATCCCTACCTTAAAGGCGGTAATTTGTTACCGAATGCTTCTTTGGTCCAGGCGGTCATTTCCGTATCGGAAATGGCTGACACGCGATCGGCTTCATATTCGCCGTCGATCTTGTCTTTGATAAAAACAACACGCGGGTCATGCTTGGCGATATCGATGTCATAATGTTCTTCGATAAAATGCTTAATGCCCGCCGCTCCTGTCTTGTCCGTAATAGCAACGCCGACCGGACGGTCAAGAAGCTTGTCAGTATCGAAACAGTTGTATATCTCTTCGTTTTTGAGCAGACCGTCGGCATGGATACCGGCACGAGTGACATTAAAATCCTTGCCGACCAGAGGATAATTGGCAGGCAGATTGAAACCGAGTTCACTGTTTGCATAATTGCTAAGTTCGGTGATCGCCCGATAGTCGATCTTTTCGTTGGTTTTCGTCAATTGGGCATGTTCGATTATCATCGCTTCAAGCGGAGGATTGCCCGTTCGCTCACCTACGCCGAATATAGAACAGTTCGCCGCACAGCAGCCGTAAAGCCACGCCGTCGCCGCGTCTACCTGCACCTTGTGAAAATCGTTATGTCCATGCCATTCCAACCATTCGCTGGGAACGCCGACTTTGCGAAGCCCGCAGACCAGTTTCGGAACGCTCCGCGGAAGAGTTGCCTCGGGATACGAAACACCGAATCCAAGCGTATCACAAAGACGAATTTTTACCGGCGAGTCATACTCTTGCGAAAGCTTCATCAACTCGACTGCAAACGGCAGAACAAACCCGTCGAAGTCTGCCCGCGTTACATCTTCAAAGTGACACCTGGGGATAACGCCGTGATCCAGCGCCGCTTTTACAACCCCAAGATACCCTTCCATCGCCTGCTGGCGTGTCTTGCGAAGTTTCAGGAATATATGGTAGTCGCTTGCCGAAGTAAGGATGCCCGTTTCTTTCAATCCCATTCGTGTTACGAACTTAAAATCTGCTATAACCGCCCGAATCCAGCCGGTTATCTGCGGAAACTCATATCCACGCTCCTGGCAAAGCTCAACCGCCTTGCGGTCCTTATCGGAATACAGAAAGAATTCCGACTGTCTGATTAAATTCGTCCCGCCGTTGATCTGGTGGAAAAAATCAAATATTCGAAGTATCTGTTCGGGAGTATAAGGAGGCCGTGCTTGCTGACCGTCTCGAAACGTAGTATCCGTTATCCAGATTTCTTTCGGAAGTTCCATCGCGACACGCTTACCATCAAAAGTCGTCTGGGGAAATTCCGAATAAGGAAAGATATCTCGGTACAATTCAGGCCGTAAAACATCATCAAGTTTTATTTTGCTATCACTCATATTTGTTCATCTCCGAAGATTTTACCAGTTATAGTTATTGCACATAAAAACATAGCCGAGGTGGGAGTCGAACCCACACGCCCTAACGGGCAGGGGATTTTAAGTCCCCAGCGTCTGCCATTCCGCCACTCGGCCGCTACTGTAATGTCTTATTGCTAAAACTGACCGAAAACGGCCCAATTGTCACCATAAACCATTTATATAGTGGTTGGTTTTTATAAAAATATCTCGGTCCAAAGAGCCGAATCCTTCATTAGACACTTGGACAATAAGCATTAGACATTTTCAAACTGACAGATTAGGTCAGTTTGAGTTTTGCGGGAGTTGAAAAAAACCGCCTCAACAACCATGTGGAATAGGCAGACACGTCCAATGCGTTTGCCGCTGTAACGTCCAGCAAACACATTATAATCCAGATTGAGCAGATTGCAAGACCTTTCTTTGACCATGTAATACCCAAAATCGAGGAGAATAACCCTGAAATAAAGAACCCCGAAGTCTCCTTAATTTTCCCCGTTGTACTTATAAGTTGAAACCATTATAGTACATTATCACTACCGTTAAGGGTAGTAAATTTATGAGTAAGGAGCTTTTTATGACAACCAGGCGTGGTTTTCTTAAGGCGGCAGGGGTAACGGTTGCAGCAATATCACTTCCGGCCTTTGGTATTGACGGAAAAAATCAACCTGCAAAACCCAACATCGTCTTTATTTTCATCGATGACATGGGTTATGGCGACATTGGTCCGTTCGGGTCGACGCTGAATAAAACCCCGCATCTTGATCGTATGGCGAAGGAGGGAGTGACGTTCACCGATTTCTACGTAAGTTCTACGCCGTGTACGCCATCGCGTTCGGCGCTGATGACGGGGTGCTATGCGGATCGCGTTGGGATGGACGGCAGGGTTTTGTGGCCGGGGGACAAACGCGGCCTTAATCCCAAAGAAATAACGATCCCTAAGATATTGAAATCGAAAGGTTATGCGACGGGCTGTTTCGGGAAATGGCATCTTGGTGATCAGAGGGAATTTATGCCGCTTAGTCAGGGATTCGACGAGTATACGGGCATCCCTTACTCCAATGATATGTGGCCGTTTTACCGCCGCGTCAAGTGCCCGCCGCTGCCGTTTGTGAAAGCCCATAAGGTTGTCGCGCATATTCCGGACGGCAAGAATCAGGCGTTGCTGTGCGATGTTGTGACCGATGCAGCGGTGGACTTCATCAAGCGGCACAAGGATGAACGGTTCTTCGCCTATGTGCCGCACTCATACGTCCATAAGCCTCATTTTACGCTCAAGGATAGACAAGACAAAGCCGGGGGAGAACTTTTTCGTGCTCAGGTCGAAGAAGTGGACGCAAGCGTCGGTCGGATCATGAATACGTTACCGAATTGTCGCTGGCAAGTAATACGCTGGTTTTCTTTACTTCGGACAATGGCGGTACCCGTGCCAGCTCGATGGGGCCATTTCGCGGAGGCAAAGGGGGGCCCAAGTACGAAGGTCACATGCGCGTTCCAACCCTGGCCTGGTGGCCGGGGACGATCCCGGCGGGACGTACTACCAGCGAGATCGGCGCGATGATCGATATTTTGCCGACATTGGCCAACCTTGCAGGTGCTCAATTACCAACTGATCGTGTTATTGACGGTAAGGACATTTCTGACATATTACTGGCAAAGCCCGGCGCCAAGTCACCGCATGATGTGCTCTTCTACGAAGTCGAAGGTGTTCGCCGCGGCAAGTGGAAACTGGTGGACGCCAGAAGAAGAGGGTACGAACTTTACGATCTGGATGCTGATCCTGGTGAAAGGAATAACCTGGCAGAAAAGTTCCCGGAAAAGTTGAATGAACTCAAGGGATTGCTGGATGAACATAAAGAGTACCTACAGAAAGGCCGGCGGCCAGCGGCATTCGTCGAAAACCCCAGGGAGTTGCTGACCGACACAGAAGGTGTGCCGACCCTGGCAGAGTACATGGGACGCGGCGATATCCAGGTCATGGATAATACCTCTGGCCCTAAGAAGAAAAAAAAGCAAATCAGGCAATAAGCCTTGATTCTGCGGGGAGAATTAAAGAATCCCGGAGTCTTAAATTTTCCAAAAAGTAAGTGCAAGGAAAAAGCTAAAAAATGGAAATCTGGTGCCACGAAAGCTTGTGAATTATATAAAATTTTTGGCAAAGCTTATGTACAATTATGTAAACTGGGTGTCAACCTAACTTATCAAGGTATGATTGCTGGATGTGTCATGTGCAATAAACCCTAAATAGGAGTGGTTATGAGTCTAAAAAAAAACAGCATTGTGTTCTTAATAAATCTATTTATATATTTAATTTTTAGGGTTATTGCAACAAGGTACGGTTGTACGATTAGTTCTTATTTGCCAAACCCAGATAGTGGATTACTAATAGATGTTGTAATGCAAGAAGATTTTTTAAGTTATTGGCAGTTACTTATTTGGCCAGGTTTCGCATTAATAATTGGTGTTATAAATGGATATTTCTTTGGGGCGGCCAAGCAAAAATGGCTATACTTGTTTGTTGCATTTTTTCTCGGAATATTTGTTGTTTCATGCTTTGATAATTTGGCTGATTATTTCTTTAAACATGGAACAATTGGTTTGTTGTCATGGCGAAGCGGCTTCAAGGGGAAAATTAATTTGTCATTTGTGTCTGTTTGTTTATGGCCGATAGTATATCTGCTTACGCTCGCTTTTATAAGAAAATTTAGGAGGAAAATAAGGGAAAAATAAAAGTGTCACGAAAAAAGAGGAAAATTTAAGGCTCCCGGTGCGAATGGCGGTTGCTTAAGTGGTTTTTTGTAAAAGGGAGAATTAAAGGTTCCCGAAATGCTCTGTAGAAAAGCTTATTTAATAGCGTTAGGAAAATTTAAGAATCCGGGATTCTTTTTTAGGGAATAGGCAATTTAGATAAATTGGCGGAGGGCTAAAGATGGCCGATGGCACATCTGTCTTCATAGGAAGTGCCACGAATTTTTCTGATTATTTCTCCCTGTTGACCATCCGCAGGATTTTACCTTTGCAACGAGCCACAAGCAGTTTGGCAATATTACGTCCGCGTCCCCAAAAACGGATTTTCACTTTTCTTAGCACGCATGCAAAACGAATTCTCCACTTCAACAACCTGATCTGCCGGTCATTTTCGCAAAGTGCCTCAGCCTTACCGATCGTCCTTACGGCAAGCGAAAGTTGTCCGCATTTTAACTGCAAAAATGCCGTCTCAGCAAGCAATCCACCATCCAGATACCCAACTTCGATCGCATGTTCAAAAAACCGCAAAGCACCCGCATGATCCCCCTGCATCGCGAGGCATATTCCAAGGTGATAAAAACCTTCGCCGCATTTCTTGTCGCGGTCGACGATACGAAGGAAGCAGTCCGTTGCCTGATCATAATCCTTCATTTCTATCAGCATCGATCCGATCGAAAGCAATATATTGCTATCGTCAAGATCGAGCATTAGTTCGCCGCTTATCAACTCGCTAGCTACTTCCTCATCGCCGCTTTCAAGAGCGATCTGTCCAAGCCGATACCTCGGTCCGCCCAGTTCAATATCGTGTTCCGTTGCAAGCATATATTGTTTTTCCGCTTCTTGAAGATCATTACCCCGCAACGCGATCTCTCCAAGATAAAAATAAGCGCGTCCGTAATCGGGATCGAATTCCAGTACGCGATTAAACTTTTCTTTCCCGCTCTCAATATCGCCGCACTCGAGCAGAAAAATACCAAAATCGAATATCATATCGATATCGCCCGGACTTTTTCGCAATGCCTTAAGAAAATATTCGCGGCTTTGATCTTTATTACCGTTTGCCCAGTAGGCTTGCGCGATCCGGTAGTTTATCTGAGGATGCGTCGGTTCCAGTTCCGCCGTACGCAGCCAGCACCATATAGCACGTTTATAATTCTGCTGGCTGAAAAGCGAGTTGCCTATATTGTAAAAACATACCGGACAATCGGGATTAAGCTGTTGGGCAAGATAGAACATATGCTCAGCCTCATCGTGCTTATCCATTTCCGTATAAGTGATTATACGGTTGCAGTAGCACGGCTCGAAATCAGGCGCAAGCGTTTCGATTTGCTCGAATGTCGCGATCGCAAGATCATACTGTCCGATCCTCGTATAATCGACCGCAAGCGAATTAAGTATCTCAGGATCATCAGGATTTAGCCTAAGAGCCTCGTCATAAGCTGCGATTGCACTTTTAAACCGGAACATCGCATCGAGCGTAAGTCCGGCATTAAAAAACCAGGCATCGTTTTCAGGATTGATCTCGATCGCTTCTTCCAACTGCTGTAGTGCATCTTCCATCTCCCCGTCTTCATATAGTTCATATGCCCGACAAGCTTTTTCTTCGGCAGAATCCCAATAGTTGTTTTCCATAGCATCAAACATCATTTAGCCTCATATCGCGGTTGTTAAAAATAATTTCTAATTTACTTTTCACCCTTCACCCTTTACCCTTTCGTCCTATCCTCCCTATCTTACCAGCTTTCTTCGGCATTAAAAAAGCAGACCCTTACACTCTCATTAGGGCCTTTTTGCCTCATACACGGATATTTTGCTGGTAATCGCCTTCTTCAGCACCTATACTCAGTCACGTTAGCCCAAAAACCAGCGTTCTCAGCCCGGACAGATATTAACGAATGTTGCGGTTTTTCTGGATATAACGTTTGTAACGTCTTATAATGTTGTTCTGTCAAGGGCTGTTCCTGATGCGAAAAAAAGGAATGGATTACAAATAGCGATACAAAAACTCTAGTTTGGGGTCAGAAATGGTTAAAGAAATAAAGGCACAACTCGCTGCCGACGAAAACAAATTTGCGATCGTAGTAAGCAGGTTCAACGAGTTCATCACCGGAAAACTTCTCGCTGGTGCTATTGATTGTCTCGAAAGACACGGCGCAAAAGACGAACAGATCACGATCATCTGGGTTCCCGGTGCCATCGAGATTTCGCTTACCGCAAGAAAACTTGCCGACAGCGGCAAATTCGATGCACTCATCTGCCTCGGCGCAGTAATCAGAGGTCAGACAAGCCATTACGACTATGTCTGCCAGCAGGTCTCGCGCGGTGTTGGCCAGGTGAATTATGACACCGGTGTGCCGGCGATCTTCGGCGTCGTTACATGCGAAACAATCGAGCAAGCCGTAGAAAGAGCCGGATCCAAGCAGGGCAACGCAGGCACAAACGCAGCACTGTCGGCCATCGAAATGGCAAACCTGCTGAAGCAGATTTAAGTTTTCACAGTTGATGCCAGGCCAGCGGTAATTTAACGCAGTTAACCGGCTTTGTGTATTTTTTAGCAAGAGGTAGTCTTTGTGGACAAAAGAAGCAGGGCCAGAGAAATAATGATGCAGGTGTTGTATCAGTTGGATGCACAGGGAAGCGAATACCTCGATCAACTGGACATATTTGTTCGCGCCGAAAGCGATGACGACATCGTTCGCGACCTTGCCGAGAAGTGGTCCAAAGAAGCATGGGAAAATATCGAGACCTGTGATGGATTGATCAAGTCCGCCGCTATCAAATGGGACCTGTCAAGAATGTCCGCCGTCGACAGAAGCATATTGAGGATGGGTGCGTATCAGATGCAGTATTGCTCTGATATCCCCGGAAAAGTAATTATCAACGAGGCAATTGAGATCGCAAAAAAATACAGCGGAGCCCAATCGCCAAGATTCATCAACGGCGTACTGGATGCGGTCCTTTCAAATGTCAGAAATAAAAACAGTTGAACTGAGGTGGATTGTTGAAAACTCTTGCGGTACTTAATCAAAAGGGCGGTGTTGGAAAGACGACTACGGTGGTAAATCTCGCTGCCGCTCTCGCCGAAATGGGCCAAAAGGTCATCGCAGTAGACCTGGATCCTCAGGCACACCTTACAATTCATCTCGGAGTAAACCCCGAAACCGCACGCGCAGGCGTCTACGATGTCCTGGCAAAGTCCGCGGATATTTCCGAATGTCTCCAGCAGGTCCGGCCGAATCTGCACCTCCTCGCATCCAGTATAGACCTCGTAGGTGCCGAAAGCGAACTGGTTAGCATTGTCGGACGCGAGATAATTCTCCGCGAGGCACTGGCGGCGGTCGAAGATGATTTCGATTACCTGATAATAGACTGTGCTCCTTCGCTGGGACTGCTTACTCTAAACGGACTGGCAGCCGTCGAAGATGTTCTGATTCCTCTTCAGCCACACTTCCTCGCGTTGCAGGGTTTCGGAAAGCTCCTCCAGACCGTCGATCTCGTTAACAAAAGAATAAACCCCGACCTTAAGGTCACATACGTACTTCTATGCATGTACGACAAAAGGGTAACCCTCTCGACCGAGGTAAAAACGGATATCGAAAATTTCCTCAACACCGCAAGGGGAACCGGCTACCCATGGGCAGACGCAAAAATAATTCCAACGGTTATTCGCAGAAACATAAGGCTTGCCGAGGCACCAAGTTACGGGCAGACCATTTTTGAGTTTGAACCCGGCTGTCACGGTGCAGAAGATTACAGAAAAGTTGCCGAATACATAAGCCCGATAGCACCGAAAAAACCGGCAGACAAGCCCCTCGACCAACCCAACGAAGCCCCGCCGAAGGAAGAAACGCCGGCAACGGACGAAGAAACTGTTTTCGAAGAACCTGTTGCTGATGCGCCGGTTGCCGATGACCCAGTAGCCGTCAAACCGGTGATACCAGAGTGGACAACCCCCCCGCAATATCCCAATCCCCCTTCAGATTGAGTCGTCTTCGGCGGCTGGAAAGTGAGATTTATAATGAATCGACGCAGTTTTTTGAATTACGCCTCGGCCAGTATCGCTGCTCTCGCCACTACTGGTTGCTCTATTCCTTTGTTTAAGGCAAAATCTCGCAAACGTCCCGATGTTCTATTTATCGCTATTGATGACATGAACGATTGGACTACCCTCTTTGATCCGAATAATCCTATCAAGACGCCGAACCTTCAACGTCTGGCCAGCCGAGGGATGTTTTTTAGCCGCGCTTATTGCGCGGTGGCTGCGTGCTGTCCCTCGCGGGCGGCGATAATGACCGGCGTTCAGCCGTTTAACAGCGGCGTTTACGATAACCGTCATGCGTGGGCGAAAATGATGCCTGATGCGGTGACGATGTCGCGTTATTTTATGGCCGGCGGCTACCGGACTCGCGGAGCCGGTAAGATATTTCATCATGGCAGCACCGGTAACGACATCCCGGGGAAACCTTCGTTTCAGAAATTCTTTAAAATGCTGCGGACGAGGCGGCCCGAGAAAAACTACAACGGATATACCGACAGGCCGCTTAACCGTCAGCCTTTCGACTGGGGTGAACATTTGCTTAAGATGATCGATCTTGATACTGTTCAGTGGTGCGAAAATATTATGGAAACAGAAAAGGACGAAGCATCGCCGATGTTTTTGGCAGCGGGAATATTCAAACCGCATCTGCCGTTCTATGCCCCGCCGGAGACTTTCACCAAGTACCCGTTCGACAAAACAAAACTGCCGGAGATGAAGGATAACGATCTGGACGATGTGCCGCCGATTGGTAAGACAATGGCGCACAGGGAAGATTTTATTTATCGAAATACCTCCGCCCAACCGGCTAACGATCCGGGCAGCCTTGAGAAGATGGTGCAATGTTACCAGGCATCGGCCGATTTTGCCGATCAGATGGTAGGGCGGTTGCTTGATAAGCTTGACGCCACCGGCAGGGCGGATAATACGATCATAATCCTGTGGGCGGACCACGGATACCATCTCGGTGATAAGGAATCCTGTGTCAAGTTTACCCTTTGGGAGAAGGCTAACCACGTGCCGTTTATTATTGTCGCTCCAGGTGTAACAAAACCGGCAACCCGCTGCGACAGGCCCGTTGGGCTCATCGATATTTATCCCACACTTGTTGAGTTGGCGTCCCTTGAGCCGAAAGAGGGTATTGATGGCAAGTCTCTTGTCCCGCTCTTGAAAAAACCAAAGCAAAAGTGGAACCCGGCGATAATGACGATGGGAAAAGGAAATCACGCCGTGCGATCCGACCGCTGGAGATACATAAGATACTCAGACGGTGGGGAAGAATTATACGATCACACAAAAGATCCATGGGAATGGACAAACCTCGCCGCCAAACCTGAATACGCAAAGGTCATAGAACAACACAAAAAGTGGCTGCCAAAATAGAGAAGTAAATGAAACGGGACCTGTTTCCATTTTTCTCTCTTTAATTATTCTCGGCTAGCTGTTGAATTTTTCGATTTTTGGTATTTCTCTTACTGCAGGTTCGACATTGAAAAAATCTTTCGATTCAAACCCGAACATCCCGGCCACGATAGTGCTGGGAAAAGTTTCGCACTTATTCTTGTAGTCCCGCACATTTCCGTTATAGAAACGCCGTGCCGCCTGGATGCGGTCTTCGGTATTGACAAGTTCTTTCTGTAGTTGAAGAAAATTGCCGTCCGCTTTTAGTTGCGGATAGTTTTCCACTACTGCCAGCAGTTTTTGCAGTGCGCCTACCAGCATTTGCTCGCTTCCGCTTTGAGCGCCTGCGCTGCCGGTGTTGGCGATACATTGGTTTCGCAGTTCGGTGACCTGCTCGAATACTTCTCGTTCATGTGCCGCATAACCTTTGACGGTTGACACAAGGTTTGGGATAAGATTGTACCGCCGCTTCAATTCCGTATCGATATTGCCCCACGCATCGCTGATATGATTTCTAAGCTGGATCAGCGAGTTGTATGTTGCCACGACAAATATGATCGGCAGCAAAACAATAATTCCAAGAATTATAAATATCGGCATTGCTCTTTCCTCAATTTTTAAAAAGGTATTCCGGCATCAGCGACCGCACCCGGGTCAATCTCTTAATATTATATTCAATTTCTTCGGCCTTGAGTTTACGTCTGCACGTAAGAGCCATCGTATTGCGTTCTATTTCGATATTCATATCTTTATTGTCCAGCAGATATTCGATCATTTTGCCGTTGCAGACATCGTACGCGAATTTTTTATCCTTCGACCGCACACAGAACTGACGCGAAAACTCATGCGACTCAAAATCGATATCGTCAAAACCAAGGGCCTGACCGATCTTCGAGAATATATGTTCCTTTGTGATCGTAAGCTCAGGGCACGATATTTCAATTGTCATGATAAAGAAAGAAAAATAGTGATGGTGCGTATCCTTACCCGAGCCGGTCTGGTAGTGGTAGTCAAAAACCTGCATCGGGTGCCCCTGGTATTTGCCGCTCAGTATGTTGTACGCATACCGGTTAGATCCCTGCCGCAGCGTATTGAGATACTTATAATTATTATCCATCCGCCGGTCCTTGCCCGGATCAAACGAAAGCCCCAGCCGCCCGGCAAGTGCCGAAAGTTCTTCACGCCGTTTTTTAGCAGAGATGATCGAAAAAACGATACCAGCAATGATAAGAGGGATCACCAAAATGAAAATATAAGGCATATAAATATCTCCTGACCAAAAAGTTTAAAGCACTCTACAAAAGATTATGGGATTATACCCTTAAATATAGACACTTTCCAGCAACAAAAATTCATCTGTGTAGTGTTCTAAGCCGGTTTTTCTCTCCAAAATACGAAACAAGCACTAATCACCAAAATTCAAATGTTCAAAACACCTCTGGCAATGCCCAAATGAGGTTTTAAATTTCACTCATTAGTATTTTGAATTTGTTTAGAGTTTAGATATTAGAATTTTCCGGACCAAAATGAATTATTAGAGGTTCACTTAACACTAAAGAAGTTTCTCTCTGTGCTTCTCTGTGTCCTCCGTGGCAAAAATATCAGCGCACAAAAAAAGCTGCCCCGTGGATGATCTTGAGCAGCTTTCAATTAAAAAAACCAATTTTAAAAAACTGGTAAACTTCTAAAAAACAATTCTACAGGTGTTTTTATATACTTGTCAACAAAGAAAATTATTTTTTTATAAATTTTTTTACAGTTTTTCAACAAGCCTTTCCGGATTTTCAAGTTGTTCGACAACATCTGCCAGAAATCTTGCCGCGTAAAACTCGTTTACTATCCGCATATCGGCGGCCAGTGACACCGACATTGTCCTGCATGTTTGGATTTCGTCGCCTTCGATCACTAATTCGTCTTCAAATCTGCCGATAGAGATGATCCCAGCCGAAGCAGGCGGTGTTATCGCCAGAAAAGAATCGATTCCATACATACCAAGCCCGCTTAGAACGACGTTGGCTCCGTCGAAATCATCCGGCATAAGTTTCCTTGCCCGTGCCTTCTTAACAAGACCGTCGCTTTCTGCTGCGACTTGGCCAAGCGTCTTGTCGCCCGGGTCTCGTACCACCGGAACAACAAGCCCATGCGGAGCTGCAACGGCAAGCCCTACGCCGATACTGGGGTTTATTTCGAGATTACTGCCGCTGGCATCCGGATACCCTGCAAACAGATTGAAACGTTTGATCGAACGTCCGATCGCCATAATAAAAAAATCGTTCGTGGTAACCCGGGTCTTTGTTTCTTTGCAGTAGGCTTTTCGCACACGGTTAAGCGTCTTGATTTTCACATCGCGGCTCAAATAGCAGCACGGCTTTTTCAGCTTCGATTCGTACATCAAAGAACCGATAAGCTTTTGAATTCGTGTAAGAACTATTTTTTTAACAGCGTTCATACCCGCATTTTACCATCAAATCAGTGATATGCAATCCCTATAAAAAGGTTTTTTCTGCGGCAAAAAATTGAGGCATAAAAAAAGCCCGGCGAACTGACCGGGCCTTTTAAATGTTTGTCAATTTCGAGTTATTTTCGAAATCTATTTCTTCTTTGCGGTTTTCTTGCGAATGGGTTTCAGGCCCGCTGCTTTTCGCAGCTTATTTGCCATATCGGTCTTTTCCCATGTAAAGCTGGCGACGTTACGCCCGAAGTGCCCGTTCCTTGCCGTCTCGGCATAGATAGGACGCCTGAGTTTAAGATGCTTAATGATGCCCTTCGGTGTCAGCGGGAACAACTTCTTGACGAGGTCTTCGATGATCTTTTCGTCGATCTTTGCGGTCCCTTCCGCATCGACAAGAACGCTGATAGGTTCAGGAACACCGATAGCGTATGAAAGCTGAATCTCACAGGAATCGGCAAGATCAGCAGCGACAATATTCTTTGCGATATACCGCGCCATATAGCTGGCACTTCTGTCAACCTTCGACGGGTCCTTTCCGCTGAACGCTCCGCCGCCATGGCTTCCGCGTCCGCCGTAAGTATCGACGATGATCTTGCGCCCGGTCACACCGCAGTCACCCTTGGGACCGCCAACAACAAATCTTCCGGTAGGATTCACGTGGATGATCATTTTCTTATCGACAAGCCGTTTCGGAAGCGAAGGCATGATTACCTTTTCGATGATCTGTTTACGAAGCTGACGATATTTCACATCATCGGTGTGCTGCGTTGAGATAACAACCGTATGGATCCGCCTGGGTTTGCCTTTGGCATCGTATTCGACAGTAACCTGGCTTTTACCATCCGGACGAAGCCATTTAAGCGTCCCTCTCTCACGTACCCGAGTAAGCCTGTCAGTAAGCTGATGCGCAAGATAGATAGGCAGCGGAAGAAGCGCCTTAGTATCCTTACAGGCAAATCCAAACATCAAGCCCTGATCTCCGGCTCCTTGTTGGCTGTGCAGGCCTGCCCCTTCCGTTACTCCCTGTGAAATGTCAGGGCTTTGTCTGTCAAGTGCCACGATTACGGCGCAGTTCTCGCTGTCAAAACCGATATGAGGATCGGTATAACCTATTGCTTTGATCCTTTCGCGCACAACGGCAGGAATATCGACAACCGCATTCGTTGTGATCTCGCCTGCAACGATCGCCATTCCAGTTGTAACCATAGTCTCGCATGCGACGCGGCTGTTCGGGTCCTGTGCGAGCATTGCATCGAGAATGCTGTCAGATATCTGATCTGCAACCTTATCGGGGTGACCGCCGGTAACCGATTCGCTTGTAAAAAGATGAGACCGGCTCATGCGGGAATTGCCAATCTTATGAGATTTTTTCTTTGCCATCGAATTTTTCCTTGTTATTTTATTATAAAGTTAAATACTTAAGTATAGCTCCTGAAGCAGTTTAAGTCAACGATTAAACGCTCCCACCAAAAAAGTTTTTGCAGGATCATCTTTTTTTCTTTTCATTAAGGGACCAATCGAAAATCCGATATTTTACTTTGTATTCTTTGTTCTGAAGATACTTCATGTCAGCAACAGAAATATAGCTGTCCAGGAAGTTTAGAGATGCCCGAACATCTTCCTTCTTAATTTTCCTATATCGCTTTATTTTGGCGTATTTTGAGTTTAGAATAACTTTTTTGTGAAGATCGAATACGAATACGTTTGAAAGGCGAACTATATTCTTTTGTCTGTCGATCATAAAACTGGTTGGCTTTTGAAAAAATTTCCCGATCTGATCTTCCAGTTGAGCATTGAGTTTTTTACCGGTGTATACTTCGTTTCTAAGCATCGGGCTCGATACGCTTGCGTATGAAAAAGCAAAGCACAGCTTCGGATCTTTGAACTTTTTCAACAAATCCTGCTCTATCTCGCGAATCCAATACTCAAAGCCAGCGACCTGAAATATTATTTTTTCCCTTCCGCCGGATATTTGTTTGATGCTGTTTGGCGGGTAATTAATTATCCACCACTGGTTCTTTATCGGATAGTTATCGACGATGAGCTTTAGTGTCAGGATGTTATGAGCGTTTATCCAGAAAGCCTTTTCTTCATCTTCGCTTTTGAACGAGACAAGCGTATTTGCGTTAAGATTAGCAAGTTGTCGTGTTGCCGAGATCAGGTCCCGTTTCTTACGCTTAAGTGTGCGATAGTCAACGTTGCCGTCCTTGTCGACATATTTCTTCAATATCTGGTCATATGCCTCATAGAAAATATCCACAGGGTGCGGTGGCTGTTTTTGCGGTTTATCGGCGATTACCGCCGTTTCCTCTTCAATTTTCACCTCCGTGCTTTCAACTTCTTCTTCTTGCTCTGCACTATCTTTAAGGGGTTCTGTTACCTCTTCCAAAGACACTTCGATCTCGACCGGACCGGCGGGTATTTCCTCTGGTTCCGTATCCGATGTACTTACAGTTTCCTCCGCGTTGGCTGTTACGGATAATTCCGCAGCAACGGCGGCAGATTCAACCTCATCCTCTGCCGGCAGATCCGCTTGCACATCATCGGCTTGCGAAGGTTGACCTTCAGCCAAAACTTCGTTCGTACCGACGGCCTGGGGCTCTGGTTGACAAGAGCAAAAACAAACAAGAATTGCACACGACAAAATTGCCGCCAAAAGTTTATTCATAATAAATTTATCGTATAAACACAGTATGCTATGGTTTCTGATTATCAATGATAGTGATATTGCGTACTTTTTCAAACTGAAAATGACGATTCATGGCATTTTTGACGTTACATAATGCAATTATAGTAGAATCATTACCCTCTTACCGCTGTTTTGACATCAAAATCACGACTATTATATTTCCCGGTTTTGGGTGATTTTGTTCGTTTTTTTGCAGATTTTCCCAAAAATGCCCGAAATCTCAATTAATGTCTAGTGTTAAATAAGGTTTCGGCCATTTACCGAGGCAATTTTATTAATAAAAGGCTACTACGCAAATCTTTTGATTGTAGTACTTTGCGTTATTGTTTATCTGCTATTGGTCAGTTTGAGTAACCTGCTTGACATTGACCTCTCGTTCGGGTAAGCTGGATAACCTGTGTGTATCAGGTATGCGGGCCTTTTCCTTCGCCAAGGCTACGGCGGACAGGTCGGGCCTTACCCTCGATCCATGGATTGGGGGTTAAATGAAACGGAATCCGCCTTTGGCGGATGCGACTATTAAAGGGGCAGAGATTATTATGGTTAAAACAGGCAAATTAGTCGTATTTGCAGCTCTGGTTTTTGTTATGCTGCCTTATGCAGATGTCTTAGGTCTCGATACGGCAAATATAGCGCAACTACAGAAAGATGTCAGTGCTGCTCCAGGTCCGGTTTCCGCAAGCGGTCAGGCGATAATGGCCAATTTTATTACAGAGGGTTTGCAGGAAATTCTGTTGGTTGAGGACAACGCTGAAATGGCTAAAATACGCAGTCAGTTGGCACGTTTCGCCGGTACCTCTGCCCAACCAAGCCAGTATTCACTTGCCTATATAAGGGCAATGAGAACCGGGATACCAAAAACACTTAATAAGATTGCACGCATGGAAACCTCGGACATAAAGACTGCCATCGAAGTGAACCTGATGATACTTCTTGCTCAGTTGAAAAGCTCGGAGTTAGCTCCGCATGCTTTACCGTTTATGTCCCGCAGCAACGCGGCTGTTAAATACTGGGCCGTAAAAGCTGTCGCCAATAAATCTGTTGCAACTCAGTTGAACTCCGACGTTACCGATGACGAGGAATTAAAAGCAAAAATAATTTCATCGCTCATGCCGATCATTACAAACGACACCCCAGCCGTCATCCTCGATACCATAGTCGATTTTGCCGCTAACTTAAAAGGGTTACAGGGCAAGGATCTGCTTGGGAAAATATGTATTTTGCGAACAAAGGCCTATGCTGATTGGACCGTCAACTATGAACTCATGGATGCCGGACTGCTAAATGCCGTTGCAGACCAGATCGTCGCGTTAAAAGGCGACCAAAAGGAACGGACAAATTTTTCACGGGTGTTTGCACAGCTTTATTCGTATGTGATACAAAGGGTCATCCTTGGAGGCGAAATGCTGGATGATAATACCAAAAAAAACCTCATCAGGGTAATGCTGGATGTCGAGGAGAAGGGCATTTTTAAAATAATGGGCAGCCGTCAGAACGATATCAAGCAGGCTGTCTCCTTAATGAGACGCGACCCGGAAATACTTCAAATAAAACACGACGCGGTCTTAGGCGACTCCGAAAGACCGGGAATGCTTCAAAATGAACTCAAGTTTAATTACGGGATCTCCTCGACAGGGAGACCTCTTACTTATCCAAAAAAGCTAAAAGCCCTGATTATTCCGGATGACCAGCCATGACCGCAAAATAAATAAAACCGCCACAGTCTTGTGACACGGATGTTCTGGCGAAAATAAAAATATACTGATCATGATTGAAAATTCCCGTTTTGTTCGCGGTAACTGGCTTGTTAGCGAATAGTTACCATTTTACTCGCGTCCACTTACTACCCTTAAGGGTATATCAGACACGGAGGTTTGATAAGTGAAAAACAGCAGCCGGACATATACGTTTTGTCTTTTCGCCTTTTTGGCGATGATGCTCGCGCTCCAGTTGAGCCTTGTTTCCAGTGCTTCAAGACTCAATGACCGTTTTGGCGAACTGGTCACTGCACTCGAAAATCTTGGTTCCACTGCTTCTGCCACATCTCAACGGACTGCCCAAACTGCCGGCATCGACACCTACCCCGGAGATGAAGGTGACTGGCGGATATGGGCTTTTCACGTCGAACCAAGAACTCTAAATCCCCTTTCTGTAGATCGTGATACATATACTGTCTGGATTACTCAGCGCAGCATTTTCGAGTCTCTTTTGGAGTACGATTTTGAAACGTTGGAGTTAAAACCACTCCTCGCCGAAAGTTACGACGTCTCCGACGACGGTCTCGAGATAACTTTCACACTTCGCGATGACATACATTTTTCCGATGGCGTTCCGGTCACCACCGATGATGTGATCTTCACTTATGAATCGATAATAAATCCCGAAGTTGATGCAGCGGCTATGGCAAATCTTTTCATTGACGTCAAAGAAGTGGTCAAGGTTAGCGACAGGGTTGTCAAATTCGTCATGAAGCAGGTATACTTCAAGTCGCTCGAAAACGTTTGCTTCTGGGATTTTGGCATACTTCCAAAGCACATCTATCAATTCGAAGATGCGATGGAGTTGAATAAGCGAGTATCCAACCCTGTCGGCAGCGGCCCCTATGTCTTTGAGAATTGGCAGGTGGGTAAAGAGATAGTCCTTCGCCGCAACGAAAATTACTGGGGGCCCAAACCCAAGCTCAAAAAAATCATCTACCGGTTCATCTCCAATGACGTTGCCCGCATACAGGCGCTAAGGAGCCACGAGGTTGACATGGTTCGTGCAACCGAAGAGCAGTTTGCCGATCTGACTGCCGAAGCCGATTTTCAGGACGAATTTAACTGTCTCTCCTTTTGGGCTCCCTACGTCCCGTTTTATTACATGTGCTGGAACCAGGATACCCCTTTCTTCGCCGATAGAAGGGTACGTCTTGCTATGACGCATATCGTCGATCGCGAAAAAATAGTTTCCTCGCTGCTAAAGGGCAACGGCAAGGTCACCACCGGCTCGTTTTACATCAACAGTGAGCAATACGACAAGACCATAGAACCCTGGCCTTATGACATCGACAAAGCGAAACAACTTCTCGATGAAGCAGGGTGGGTCGATACCGACGGCGATGGAATTCGCGACAAAGACGGAGTGAAGTTTTCCTTCGAATTTAGCATCCCAAGCCGTGACATTTATTATGCGCGCCTTGGTAAAATGCTCAAAGATTCCGCAGCCAAAGTCGGCATAGATGTCATCATAGATCCCGTCGAATGGTCAATACTTGTGGGAAAGTTAAATGACCGAAAATTTGAAGCGGTATCCATGGGCTGGGGCGGCGATATCCTACAGGATCCTTACCAGTTGTGGCATTCCTCCCAAATCGGAAACCGCGCATCAAATTACGGCGGTTTCAGAAATACCGAAGCCGACGCGATAATAGAACAGGCACGCCGAACCCTCGACGTGAAAAAGCGAACCGAACTTTATCATAAGTTTCATGCGATATTGCATTACGAACAACCATATACTTTCCTCTACACAAGGCCGGTATTTAGAATCGTTGACAAACGGTTTGAAAATATTAAGATATATCCCTTAGGGCTAAATTATTTCGAGTGGTACGTTCCAAAGTCGCAACAAAAGTATAAATAAATTTAATCGAACGGGTCTGATCATTAGACATTTAACATTAATCATTAAACATTTAAACAGGTGCTGATATGAATAATCGTTCCGGATTATCGATGTTTATACTGTTTCTCTTTTTGGCAGCCATCATAGCCATCCAGGTACTCTCAATGATACAGATGGACAGGCAGTACGAACACCTGAATAGAGTAATAAAGGTAGTAGAAAACATCAGCTTTGTAAGTTCATCCGGACAGACGGGAGCCGGTAAGGCATCGGGCGAGGATAAATATCCCGGTGACGAGGGCGACTGGCTGGTTTGGCGGCTTGAAGGGGAGCCTTCTACTTTGACTTATGCCCACGCCAGTTCGGGTGGATATACCGCCAGAATAGTAACCGGGACAATTTTTGAGGCTTTGCTTGAGTATGATATTGATAAATACGTATATAAACCACTCCTTGCCGAAAGTTATGAGGTTGCTGAGGATAAGCTTTCAGTTACCTTTAAAATCAAGCAAGAAGCTTGTTTTTCAGATGGTCATCCTGTTACTACAGATGATGTGATCTTTACATTTAATATGATCATGGATCCCAATACCGATACTGCATCTCATGCAACGTATTTGAATATCATCAAGGATGTAGTAAAAATAGACGATAAGACAGTAAAATTCATCATGAAAGAAGTGCATTTTAAATCGGTCTCATATGCGGGTATGATAGAGATATACCCTAAGCATATATATGAATATGACGATGCGAAGGAATTCAATGACCGGATATCCGATCCGGTGGGCAGCGGGCCCTATGTTTTTGTTCGATGGAACGTAGGCAGTGATGTGGTGCTCAGACGTAATGAGAACTACTGGGGCAAGAAACCTAACATTGAAAAAATAGTCTACAAGTTCATCAATAATGATACTGCGGCGATACAGGCGTTGCGTGCGCATGAGGTTGACTATTTGCGTCCTTTGCCGGATCAGTACCAGGATTTGTCGAACGATGAGAGCTTTACAAAGGATTTTAATTGTCTTTCGTATTGGGCTCCGGATGTTGGTTATTTCTGGATAGGGTGGAATCAGGACAGGCCGTTTTTCAAAGACAGAAAGGTTCGTTTGGCGCTTACACATCTTATAGATCGTGAAATGATATGCAAAGGTTTACTTAAGAATCCTGAAGTGATAGTTCCTACGGGGCCATTCTATAGCAAAGGGCCTCAGAATGACCCCAGCATTAAGCCGTGGCCATACGACCCGGAAAAGGGTAAGCAGCTTCTTGATGAAGCAGGGTGGATCGACACGGACGGCGATGGCGTACGGGATAAGGACGGAGTTCCATTCAGGTTTAAATATACGATAGTGGCAAGTTTAGATCTGCACACTCAGATGGCCAGGTTGGTGAAGGATTCTTTGGCGAAGGTTGGGATAGATGTTATACCTGACCCATACGAGGGTTCGATATTTTTTCTTCGGGTCAAAGACAGGAAATTTGATGCTATCAATATGGCATGGGGAGGCGGACTTGCGGCGGACCCTTACCAGGTTT
>VRUF01000386.1 GCA_019456245.1 Planctomycetota bacterium
GACGGGAAAGGGCTTAGGCAACTCCCTGGAATACGGGCAATATCACCGGCGTGTTGCACTTCAAGTTTGATGCCGCGGTCTTATTTGTCATCATCATAGTAGCTGGATATAATAGGCCTTTATCAAGGAATCTCTTTGGGACCGACAAATCAGCGCAGCTCAGAATGCTAACTGGAGACAAACGCAGTGCCAGCAGGACTAAAGGCCCTCGTGGTCACACTAGCTGTGCTTGGTTTGATTAGTTTAGTAGGTTGTATTCCGATGCAGCCAGAGCTAGTATCGATTACTGAGAAATGACCGTCAATCTCTCTGAGCCTAACTCCACCGCACCACGAGCTGTTGTTCTTCAAGCCATGAAGGTTACGCGAGATGGCGGTTTCATCTTTACGGAGATAGTATGCGAGAACTCGCTCCTATCATCGCGTGGCCGGGTATGTGCTGCAAGAAGAGACAATGCGGGACAGATTCAGTGGTGGGAAGATATCAATATTTCTACGAAACATAACGAGCGAGGCGAACGAGGAGATGGCCATGGAAATCTCAATTGCGATGTATCTCTTAATCATAGAGTTCATTATCGCAACGAATTTCGGACTGTCTTTCACAGAATTCCTTCTTTCAGCTTTGTCTCCACTATTTTATGGATGGATTGCAGTTATTTTATCGAGCGTTCTTGATTTGTTTTTTTGACTTGGGTTAAATGGGGACTGTTGTGCCTCGCATATAATCGTACTTGTTGCTATCATTGAACTTACGGTCGTTGTCATGTAAGATGTATTGATGCTTAAATTCATCAATATTTACTATCTCTGGCTCTTCGGAAAGCTCAATATCGTCGCAAATTTGGCTGTTGAGAATCTTGCGTTGCGCCAACAGCTGATCGTGTTAAAGAGGAACAACGAACGCTGGACAGCGTGTTCTCGTATGACAACGGCAATCGCATGACGAAGATTGAGTTGAAAGATTCGACGACCGTGGTCGAGTCGTTTGCGTATGGGCTGACGGACGTCGGCAATATCACCAAAATAACGGACGGCGATGGCGTGAATTGGAACTATACCTATGATGTGAACAATAGGCTCGTGAC
>VRUF01000159.1 GCA_019456245.1 Planctomycetota bacterium
AAGCTGTATTGTCGATATCGATCAGGGCGATGATGCTCTTGCGGCGGTTTGCAGGGCGTTTGAGCTGGATAAGCCAATAGACGAGCGAGGGGAATAAGTTTGACAGGCAGAGGTAAAGTCCGGTATGCGATGAGCAGGCGTTTTCGCAGAGGGCTTATCGCAGCGGCGCTGCTTGCGGGGGTTTTGTTGATTCTGCTGGATCATTACGGGGGAGTGGGTTTTCGCAATAATCTTCCTGTGCTGATGGGTTTAAGGGGAGAGGATGCGGGGAAATATCATCTGAAGTCATTTCGTGTTGTCAAGGTTGTCGACGGGGACACTGTCGATATAAATATTGCTGACGGTGAGTATGCCACGACTCGTGTTCGCCTTTTGGGGGTCGATACGCCGGAGACTAAGATGCCCGGAGAGAGCCCGATGTATTATGGGGAGCAAGCAAGTGCCTTTGCCGTGGAGTTGGTGCTTGGACAGGAGGTTACTATTGTGATCGATACGGTTAGCGATGTTCGTGACAGGTATGGAAGGCTGTTGGGTTATGTGCGGTTTGGCGGGGGACGTGTTTTAAATGAAGAACTTATTGTCAACGGATTCGGGTATGCGGATCTGCGATTCGATCACAGCGATTATGACCGGTACGTGCGTTTGCAGGAAGAGGCGATAGAAAAGGGTGTTGGGCTTTGGGAAGATGTCAGGCGCGATCAGGTTCCGAAATGGTTGTTGCGTGAAAGACCAGGTTTGCTGAGTCAATAAAAGGGGATTCTTATTGCTTTCTGAGGAGTTCGCTTTATGTGCCAAAAGTTACATATTCGTATCTTATGCCCAAAAAAATACATTTATGTAGTGAGGTCTGAAGTGGAATATATATGTGCCATTTCTATAACTTCCTATGATTAAGGGTTTTACGAAATTTTTAAAAATATATCATTGGCTGGCACGCTACTTGCTCATAGTTATGCGGCATCGCGATGAACAGGCCCGTTTTTGCGCGATGCGATTGTCGGAGTTTATTTGTTGTGTTAACTTTAATTAAGGAAAAGTAGAAATGATTACGAAGTGCGGAAAATGGATTTTGGTGGCAGCAGTTTTGGTAAGTTGTTTTGTGTCATTTAGCGCAGCCGATGACGGCGGTGTTTCATTTGACATCACTAATGATTTTTACAGTAAGTATATATGGCGTGGTCAGAATCTTAATGATGATTATGCTTACCAGCCCGGGATCGGTTTTACATATGCAGGCCTTACCGGCGGAGTCTGGGGAAGCCTTGATCTGACGGATATCACTGACAATGAAGGTGAGTTTACTGAGGTTGATTATTACCTTGATTATTCAGGCGATGTGCCAGGAATCGATGGTCTTGGTTTTTCTATCGGTGTTATCAATTATCACTTCCCGAGTGTTGTCGGGGATACAACAGAGGTTTACTGGGGATTTGGTCTTGATATGCCTTTGAGTCCGACTATTACGGTTTACCATGATGTTGATGTGGCGGATGGAACCTATATATCGTTTGGATTATCTCACAGTGTTGGAAGTATAGTTGAAATTGCTCCGGATGTTGGGGTTGGAATGGATATAGGAGCCAGTCTCGGCTGGGGCGATAGTAATTACAACAAGCAGTACTGGTCGTCGGATGCTCAGGCAATTGACAGCAGTGGATTGAACGATCTTGCTCTTTCCGTTTCGTTTCCGGTTGAATTGGGCGGATGGACGTTTGCTCCGAGTTTGAATTATGTAACGCTGCTTGATAGCGAGATTCGCAGAAGTGATAATTTTAATTCAAGTAGTGACTATTTCTTTACCGGTCTTAGTTTGTCAACGAGTTTTTAAAAACTTAACTGAAATTAATAATCTTTAAATTTGAGGACAGTAAAGATGCGAAAAATAATTTACGTTTTATTATTGTTGTGCGTGGTCGGGGGGGGCTATGCTTTTGGAGAAGAGCCTACAGCGGAAGCGAATGCTATTGATCTTCTCAGGGAAGAAATGCAGAATAATATTAACATTGTCTGGACCTGTGTCGCGGCATTCCTGGTGTTCTTTATGCAGGCCGGTTTTGCGATGGTCGAGGCCGGTTTTACCCGTGCCAAGAACGCGGTGAACATACTTATGAAGAACCTGATGGATTTTTCCATCGGTACGATTGCATTCTTTGTGATCGGGTTCGGATTGATGTTCGGTGCGACTAACGGATTATTTGGTACAACCGATTTTATGGCCTCTGGCGTCTCCGGCGATGGAGCTCACTGGGACTGGACCTTTTTGATCTTTCAGACAGTCTTTGCCGGAACGGCTGCGACGATCGTGTCCGGTGCTATGGCCGGCCGAACGAAGTTTAAGGCTTATCTTTGCTACAGTGTTTTTATCTGTGCTTTCATTTATCCGATCTTCGGATCGTGGGCATGGGGCAGTTTGCTGAACGGTAACGGATGGCTTGAGAAGATAGGGTTCTGTGATTTTGCGGGTTCTACCGTTGTTCACTCTGTCGGTGGGTGGCTTGCTCTGGCAGGTGCTATCGTGCTTGGTCCTCGTCTTGGAAAGTATGGTCCTGATGGCAAGCCTAAGGCTATTTTAGGTCACAATGTTACTTTGGCTGCTCTTGGAGTGTTTATTCTGTGGTTCGGATGGTTTGGCTTTAATCCCGGAAGCACTACGGTCGGTAACGGTGAGATCGGTCGTGTTGCCGTGGTAACGAATTTGGCCGCCGCTGCAGGTGCTATTGTCGCGATGGGCGTATCGTGGATCATCGGTAAGAAGCCTGACGGTTCTATGTCCTTAAACGGTGCCCTGGCAGGTTTGGTGGGTATAACTGCCGGTTGCTACACCGTGACTCCTGTCGGTGCGATGATGATCGGTGCGATGGCAGGTGCTATTGTTGTGTTCAGCGTTTACTTCATCGATGGAGTTTTGAAGGTTGACGATCCTGTCGGTGCCGTTTCGGTGCATGGAGTTTGCGGTGCATTCGGTACGCTTGCGTGTGGTTTGTTCAATGCTGAAGCTGTTCTGGGTATCGGTGATGCCAACACAGGGCTGTTTTATGGCGGTGGGATCGGTCAGTTGGGTGTTCAGTGTGCAGGCGTGCTGGCTTGCTTTGCGTGGGCGTTCGGGCTTGGCCTTGTGCTGTTTATTGCGATCAAGAAAACGATCGGCATACGAGTTACGACAGAGGAAGAGCTCAAAGGGCTCGATGTTACTGAACACGGTATGGAAGCGTATCATGGTTTCCAGATATTTAATTCGTAACGAAAGGGGACTTAAAAGATGAAACTTATAATAGCTTATATTCAGCCGCACCGTCTTGATGAAGTTAAGAAATGTCTTGCCCAGGCAGATGTTGGGAAGATGAGCGTTACTAATTCGCTTGGATGCGGTTCTCAGAAGGGGTATCACGAAAGTTATCGTGGTGTCAGCTTCGATGTAAATCTTTTAAAGAAGGTTCGTATCGAGATCGCGGTTAATAACGATTTTGTAGATAAGACGGTTGAGGCGATAATTGCCGGTGCCAGAACCGGCGAGATCGGTGACGGTAAGATATTTATCATCGAGCTTGCCGAGTGTATTCGCGTTCGAACGGGTGAACGTGGCCATGATGCGATTGGGTAGTTAAATAATGGCTATTGGCCGTTGTTGTTTGTCAGGGATGATTCGGCTCTATTTGAGGCTATTTTTGACAGTTCTTTAAAGCCTTATGTCAGGCTGTTTTAGTATTATAGCGTAAAAGTTGCGACAATTTGTTTGTAAGTAGATAAAGTCTACAATATGGTAGATTTTGATAAGTAGATCTACGTAGTTGTAGTTTTGCGGTGATTTCTGTGCGCATGCTCTTTGGAATGTAAATACTGAATTAGTAAGCAGTTGTGAGGAAAATACCCGGTATTTTTTTTGCGGGCACGTTTATTGCATACTGATGTTGCTTAGCTGGTGCGTTCATTTTTTATTAATCTCAAAAAATGGGCGCCGATTGCGGCAATGGAAAGTTGTGGAAAGTAAAGGAAGGTCAGTTATGGGAAAACGTGCGGGTGGATTGTGTACTAAATTAGTGCTGTGTGTGGGATTGGTGGTTCTTTTGTCGTGTTCAGTTGCCTTTGGCGCCGAAGATGGAACCGGCGACAAACTCGCCAGTTCCAGTGATGTGTTTTTTATTCTTATCGGTGCAGTGATGATCCTTGCTATGCACGGTGGGTTTGCATTTCTTGAGGTTGGTTCTGTTCGGAAGAAGAACCAGGTTAATGCACTGAATAAGATCATCTGCGAATGGAGTTTTTCAACCCTGATATATTTTCTCATCGGGTATCCCATCGCCAGGGGCGTTACATTTCTTGTCCCGATAGCCCAGATGGGTGAAAACGGTTTTGAATATGTTAAGTTTTTCCTTTTGCTTGGTTTTGCCGCATGTATTCCGGCGATCATTTCCGGCGGTGTTGCAGAGCGAGCAAAGTTCTGGACCAACGCCCTTGCCGGTGGTATCTTTGTCGGGTTGGTCTATCCTTTGATCGAAGGTGCGACATGGGGGAATTTCAATACATTCCTTGGCGCAGAATCAGGTTGGCTTGCGACGACGTTTGGTGCTCCGTTCCATGATTTTGCAGGTTCCGTAGTTGTTCACGCAACCGGCGGTTGGCTTGCTTTGCCGGCTATATTGCTGTTGGGACCGAGGCTTAAGCGTTACGAGGAGAACGCGATCAAGGTCAGCAGTATTCCGTTTCTGGCTTTGGGCAGTTGGGCCCTGATCGTCGGCTGGTTTGGTTTTAATGTTATGAGCGCCGGTTCACTTGAAGCAATTTCCGGCCTTGTCGCGATTAACTCTTTGATGGCGATGGCCGGAGGTACTATAGCTGCTTTGTTCGTATCGAGGAACGATGCGGGTTTTGTTCATAACGGTGCTCTTGCCGGGCTTGTTGCGATATGTGCGGGATCAGATCTTTATCACCCGATAGCTGCATTGGTCGTGGGGGCGATTGCAGGTGCGTTGTTTGTATTTCTGTTTAATACAGAGACTGAGAAGTGGAAGATCGATGATGTTCTTGGCGTGTGGCCCTTGCATGGTGTGTGCGGTGCGTGGGGTGGTATCGCCGCTGGGATATTCGGGTTGGAAGCATTGGGTGGCAAAGGCGGAGTTTGCTTTTTCTCGCAGCTTCTTGTTACCAGCGCGATAGTAATTGTGGCGCTGGCGGCGAGTACGGTTGTTTACGGTTTGTTCAAAGTAACTGTGGGGATACGGCTTGATCCGCATGAAGAAATGATAGGTGCCGATCTTGCAGTTCATCAGATCGAGGCTTGCCCGGAAGAAGCTTTCTAGAGCTTGGCAGGAAAACACATATTTTAAACGAACTTAATCTCAGTATGGAGAGATGATAATGAAGATGATAGTTGCGATAATTCAGCCTGGAAAACTCGATTCGGTTAAAGAGGCTTTGTTTCATGCGGAAGTTTGTAAGATGACGGTTAGTCGTGTTCGCGGTTGCGGTCAGCAGGCAGGTTATGACGAGCATTATCGCGGACAGGTGAAAACGGTTAATCTTCTTGAAAAGATACGGGTAGAAATAGCAGTAAATGATGAATTTGTAAAGCCGACCATCAAGGCGATCATTAAAGGTGCAAAGAGTGACTGTATCGGGGACGGCAAAATATTTGTTTCGTCTCTTGACGATTGCATACGAATTCGCACGGAAGAGGCAGGCGAAGAAGCTATTGGCTAGATGTTGGCCGAGGCTGTTTTTTACAAGTTAATATACCCTTAAGGGTAGTAAATGTCCGCGTTGAAAATTGTGATTGCTTATTTGGAAGCAACTTACCGCGAACAAAACGGGAATTTTCAACCGCGATCAGTATAAATGATAAACGCACACGCATCCACTAAGCCTTTCTTGCTGCGTGCCGCTTTGGAATGGCCACTGTAGTGATACAAGGTCCTTATTGCAATACGAGGCGAGGTTGCCGTAAAGATACAATATTGTAGGTTTTAACCGTGTAATCCAAAGGGATCGGCATGTGCGGAGTATGTATTTGCATGGATTGTCTGGATTATTTGGCGATTTTGTGGCGATGTTTGTTTGCAAAAGTATATTAGATATGATACAATTCAGGGCTATTAGTATTAAGAAAACAAGTGTAAAAGGTGAGTTAATATTTTGGGAGTATTACGATGAGTGATTCATTTGAGTCGACGATAGAATTGTTCGGGTCGAACGTTTTTAACGAGGCGACGATGAAAGAGCATTTGCCTAAGGATGTATTTAAATCCTTTAAGAAAGTTCTTTCCGGCGAAAAGAAGCTGCAAATTGATATCGCCAATGTCATTGCCAATGCGATGATGGACTGGGCTATCGAAAAAGGCGCTACTCATTACTGCCACTGGTTCCAGCCGATGACGGGGCTTACTGCTGAAAAGCATGACTCGTTCATATCGCCGTGCAGTGACGGCACTACTTTAATGGAATTTAGCGGCAAGGAGCTTATCCAGGGCGAACCTGACGCTTCCTCATTCCCATCGGGCGGTCTTCGTGTGACGTTCGAGGCTCGCGGTTATACGGCATGGGACTGTACGTCGCCGGTGTTCATTAAAGAAGACGGCAAGAATATCACACTGTTTATTCCGAGTGCGTTCTGTTCCTATACGAGCGAAGCCCTGGATAAGAAGACGCCTCTACTGCGTTCTATGGAGGCCTTGA
>VRUF01000160.1 GCA_019456245.1 Planctomycetota bacterium
CGTGCGGTAAGGATACCAACGGCAGCGTCCATACCACCGATGTCTTCGGGGCTGGTTTCCATCCTGACGAGGATGACCGTCTTGCCATTTGCTCTCCATGCTTCTGCGTCGTCTGCTGTGAAGACGACCTGTCCGACGGCTGCACCGGGCGATGCGGGCAGGCCCGTTGTGAGGACCTCGCGTTTTGCCTTGGGATCGAACGAAGGATGCAGGAGCTGGTCGAGTTGAACCGGTTCGACTCGTGTGACAGCGACTTTCTTTGTGATGAGCTTTTCGTTAACCATATCGACAGCACATTTGATAGCAGCGGCGGCAGTACGTTTGCCGCCACGGGTCTGGAGGATGTAAAGTTTCTTTTGCTGGATGGTGAATTCCATGTCCTGCATGTCTTTGTAGTGCTTTTCCAGTTTTGTCATCAATGCGGTGAGCTGTTTGTACGCTTTCGGCATGACCTTGTTAAGCTTTTTCAGCGGGAGCGGTGTTCGAATACCGGCGACGACATCTTCGCCCTGAGCATTCATGAGGAATTCGCCGTAGAACTCTTTCTCTCCGGTACTTGGATTTCTTGTGAAGCAAACGCCTGTTCCGCAATCATCGCCCATGTTGCCGAATACCATTGCCTGAACGTTAACGGCGGTGCCGAGGAGACCTTTGATGTTGTTGAGCTGGCGGTATTTAATGGCTCTTGGAATGTTCCATGAATCGAATACGGCGTTGATTGCAAGCTTAAGCTGTGCCACACCGTCCTGTGGGAACATTTTGCCAACGTGCTTTTTGTAGATGGCTTTGTATTTGTCGACTACGGCCTTGAGCTGGTCGGCTGAGAGGTCGCTGTCAACTTCGACGCCGGCTTTTAGCTTTGCGGCGTGGATAGCTTTTTCGAAATATTCGTGGTGACATCCCATGACGACGTCGCCGAACATGTCGATGAACCTGCGGTAGATGTCGTATGCGAATCTTGGGTTGCCGGTCTTGGCGATGATACCAGCGATAACGTCGTCGTTAAGTCCGAGGTTCAGGACGGTGTCCATCATACCGGGCATTGAGACGGCGGCACCGCTTCGTACGCTGACCAGGAGAGGATTTTTGGGATCGCCGAGCTTGGCGCCCATGACCTTTTCGAGCTTTTTGACGTTTGTCTCAACCTGCTCTTTAAGACCTACAGGCCATTTGCCCTTTTTCTTGTTGTATTCGTCGCAAACAGATGTCGCGATAGTAAATCCGCCGGGGACAGGGACTCCGAGGCTGGACATTTCAGCGAGGTTTGCTCCCTTTCCGCCGAGCAATTCCTTCATAGAAGCATTACCTTCAGCTTTTCCGCCGCCGAAGAAGTAAACCATTTTTGTTTTCTTTGCCATTACTTACGTCTCCTTTTAGTATGGTATAACCATAACAAAACATATACATATAACGTTAATAAACAGGGGGCTGACTATATTGCAGAACGCAGCCGGTGTCAATGGCAAAAAGGTTTTAATCGTAAAAAATCGTGCATCTGAGGTGGTATTTGGGGTATTGAGAACAGAAGGTACGGTTGTTTTTTAGCCTTCCGCGGCAGTTTGGTGAGGTGTGTCTGTGGGTGTTTTCTGGAATTTTCCGAGACATCTGTCGCATCCGCAGGCACCTACCTGGCGAAGTGAGCTTGTTCCGATGAGGTTTTTTACCTCGATGAGTTTTGCACCTTTTGCCTGCATCTGTCTTAGTGCTATCTCTGCTGCATTTCTGTCGCGTCCGCCAATGGCGTCTGTAAGGACAGTAACTCTTTTTCTCCTTGCGAGCAGTCCGAGGACCGTTGCTTTTACGGCGTCTTCGGTGAGGGCGCCTATGATGAGAAATTCGTCTACCCTTAGCTCGCTTAGCATCCTGTCGGCTCTTGGTTCCGCGAAGGGGTCTATGCTTCTTTTGTGCAGAATTACCTGTTCGTATTGTTTGAATATTTCTCGAGGTAAGTCCGTAGAGCCGTCTGCATTGAAGGATATGTTTTTATTTCTTACAGTGTAGTGGAGCTTGCGTAGACAAGCCAGATCGTGGCGGGCGTGCATAGGGCTGTCATTTGATCCGATAAAGTCTCTTGCCGTCGAGATCACCCTTATATTGCTCAGACGTGCCCAAGCCATAATTCGCCTTACGTTGGCGAGAACCCGTCGATGGTTTCTGACGCAACTCGAACCCTCAGCGAGAAAAAAGTCCCTCTGAGTGTCTATGTCAACAAGAACTCTTTTACGCCTTAGAGTAAGAATCGCTCTTATCATAACTTACACCTTTTAAGTTGCGGACGACATAAAGATTATCTGATACACAACACTACGCCAGAACTATCAAAATAGTTCTATTAGTTTATCGAACCTACGAAAGGTTGACTTTAGCAGTATTAGTGTGCAAAATAGGGATTCTATCGGCGGTTGAAAGAGTTCTGTGCCGGTAAAACGGCTTGTAATGCGTATCTGACGTTAGTCTCACAGGAAATATATGGCCAGAAAAGGCGTGAAAGATTATACGGATATTTCGCTTCGTGAAGAAGATGTCCGCGGTAAGATCGATTTCGAAGATATTTTCGGACGAAACGGGCCCGTGCATATCGAGGTCGGCAGCGGTAAGGGTACGTTTCTTGTCACTGCTGCAAAGGCGATGGGGGAGGTTAACTTTTTGGGTATCGAATGGGCGAATCGATATTATAAGCTTGCTGTGGACCGAATTGGGCGATGGGGGATCGGCAACGTCCGGATAATCCGCACAGATGTGGCGACTTTTCTGCCTGAATTTGTTGCTGCCGGGTCGGTGAGCTGGTTTCATATTTATTATCCCGATCCGTGGCCCAAGGCGCGGCATCACAAGAGGCGGTTTATTTGTAGTAAGAATATGGATGAGATATTGCGGTGTCTTGCCGTTGGCGGGGTTGTTAATGTTGCGACGGATCATGCGGATTATTTTGAGCAGATGGAGGAGGTTTTCCGCGAGCAAGTTGAGAAAAGGGGAATCGAGATGGTTGAGTTTACGCGCAGCCCCGGAGCGAGAGACGGTGAGATGGTGGGGACAAATTTTGAGCGGAAGTATATTGTTGAAGGCAGGAAGAGCTATATTATTGCGGGGAAGAAGCTATGATCGATGCTGGAAATGTATTTGAGGCTTTGAGCGAGGAACAGGTCGAGAAGTTTGATGTTTTTGCGCGGTTGCTTAGAGAAGAAAACAGACGGATCAACCTTACGAGTGTTGACGGTGTTGATCAGATACGGGCGCGGCATTTTTGCGACAGTCTTGCCGGAGTTGTTGTTATCGAAAAACTTTTTGAGACTTCGGCGAAAATTTCGCTTGTTGATATCGGGTCCGGAGCCGGTTTTCCCGGGCTTGCACTTGCAATCGCCCTGGGGCATCTGGACGTTGTCAGTGTTGAAGCGACGGGGAAAAAAGTTGCGTTTCAGCAACGGGTAATCGATGAGGCAAATATCGCTAACGCAAAAGCGGTTCAGGGACGCGCGGAAGAATTGGCACATGATGTTCAATGTCGCGAAAAGTTTGATGTTGTGACGGCGCGGGCGGTTGCGCCGCTTGGTATTCTGGTAGAGCTTGCTTTGGGGTTTGTCAAATGCGGCGGGTATTTTCTCGCATGGAAAGGGGCAAAGGGCGAAAAGGAGATCGCAGAAGCGAAAGCGGCAATAGAAACAATGGGCGGTGAAATTACCGAACAGGTGAAATATCAAGTGGGGGCGGAAGAGTCAAACCTGTGCATAGTGTGCATAAAGAAGATCAAGCCAACGCCAAAGGAGTATCCCCGCAAGTTTGGTGTGATCAAGAAACGGACGCTTGGGAGATAGACGTTTAATCGTCCGATTTTTTTTCTGGTATCTCCCCTGCTTTTGTCAGGGCGAATTTTGTTAGAATCGGGCCGATGAATTCGAAGAAGATGCAGGTCGCAGTAACCGTTGTAAGTACTGTAGTTCCAATCGCTACGGCGTGCGGGGCGTTGAATTCAGCACCCAACTGAGTAAATTCGTGTTTAACGATAAGCGAAAGGCCAATCGCTACGCCTGCCTGCGAGAGGATACCCAGGCCGATGTATTTTTTAATGTTACCCTCGACATTGCCCAACATGGAACCGATGCGGGCACCACCGATAAGCCCGGCTGACCTTGAAAGTATATAAACAACTCCAACAGCACCCAGAGCAGGTAACGCAGAAATTTCAAGATGTGCTCCCGCCAGGCAAAAGAAGAGTATGAAGAGCAACGGCATAATTTCCTGTAGAGGCTCCATGATCCGATGAACCAGTGTCTGGCGTCTTGTATTGACCAATACGAAACCAACTACCATGTTCGTCATAATCAGCGACAGGTGCCATCGCAGTGACAGGCCGGTGGCGAGAAGTACGGCACCGAAGACCATGATGAGAATATCTTTAGAATTTGTCAACTTGCGAACCAACTGGCAGAATATAAACCCAACTACACCGCCGACAACGATACTTAAGCCGATCTCTTTTAAAGGCAGCCACAATGCGGGGAGAATGCTGCTGTTTTGACCTGTCGCTTCGCCAATCAAGAGGTTTCTTGCGACCGCGGCTGCAAATCCGAAAATGATAATTGCCAAACCATCGTCAAACCCGACGACCGCGTAGAGAGCTTTTGTTAAAGTTCCCTTAGCCTTGTATTCCTGGATTACCGCGACAGTGCCGGCAGGTGCACTTGCAGGTGCCATCGCGCCAAAGATAAGCGAAAGCGGCAAATCGCGTGTGAGCCAGTAAATCGCACCGGTGACCAAGGCAAATGCTGCGAAAGATTCAACAAAAATTATAGAGATAATACCCGGGCCGAGACGTTTCAAAGTCGTCATGCTAAGTTCTGCGCCAATGCTGAAAGCAACGAAACCAAGGGCAATTTCCGTAATGAAAGAAAGATCCTCTATCGACGATTCGTTAAGGATATTCAATACTGATGAGCCCAGGATGACGCCGAGGACCATGTAGCCTATAAGGGACGGTAATTTAATCCGGCGGGCTGAATGCCCCATATAAAAACCGGTGATAATTATGACCCCTGAGAGGGTCAGTGCGGAAAAATTTAAAAACGAAACGTCCATACTCATTCGATAATTCTCTTATTTCTAATCTGGCAGGTTTATTTTGATAATCTGTAGTCCGGATTTAAAGTGTCCCGGCGACAAACGAAAGGTTCTGGATCGTGACCATAACCCCAGTGCATTTGGCCAGTTCTCCGGTAACTGTCTCAATGCGACGAATTGTCTCATTTGTGAGAGCTTTTTGCGTTACAGCAATAATAACTTTGCTGAAACTACTGGGTTTATCCCGCCAGAAATCCGCAAACAGAGGAACCTTGGCCAGGTAGGCAGCGATGTTTTCAGAATCGGCAACGACAATCGAACTTGTTTCGACTCCGGTTACTTTTTCAAGGATATCATGAAAAACGTTTTCATCGTGTACAAAAATATTAAACATTACTTTAGCTGTCTGCTCCTGAGGCTCAATGTCGGCACGTGTATGGCGAAGAAAGCTTTCGTATACAGCCTCTGAAGTAGTTTCAGCCATAATTTCATTGACCGCATCAGGAATGAGAAGGGTCTGCGAAATGGCCGAAAGCAATTTTAGGTGCTTGTTCGATTCAATTTCCGGGGCAATGATAAAAATGATAAGCCTGACTTTTTCCTCGTCAAGAGCCTCGAAGTCTACCCCATCCGGTACAGTGATAATACCGACGACAAAATCTGTAACCGATTTCAGGCGGCAGTGCGGGATAGCTATACCTTTGCCAAATCCAGTCGAACCAAGCGATTCACGTTCCTGTAATGCCGAAAGAATTTCATCCTCCGACACATCTTTCAGGATCGGGTTTTCTTTGGCAATCTGAACAATTTCACACAGAGTCTCAGCTTTGTCCCTGAAACGGGCGCCGGCAACAACGCATTCTTTACGTAAAACATCAATTAGTTTCATTTGAAAATTCCTATAACTGGTAGTGGTTCGATGATCACTGGTATGTGCGGAAAAACTCCGCAATCATTTAAACGGTTCTTATTCTATCGTTCCCAACAAAAATATGCAATAGAATAACTAATTATCCTTGTTATTTTTATGCGACATTTACCCTGCACAACGATCTGTTATTTTGGCTTAATTTTTCGTATCGCAGGATGCGATTGCTGCTGTTAGGCTTAAGAAGGCGTCGAGGAATGCGTATTATAATGTGTGTATCGCCGAGCTTTTGAATGTTGCGTAGAGTTCTTTGCCGGCCTCTATGCCTATCTCGGCAAAGGAGCGGTACGTAATCAGCGATGTAAGTTTCAACTCCCCGCACTCGAGATTTACGGCGAGGAGGAGGTCGCGACTTTCCCAATCGAGGACAGTACACAACAATTGATTCCGCGCACTGCTGGGGAATGGCTTAGTCGAAAGAATTATCTCCTCTGCGCCGATCCAGATGTGCTCGATAGAGGCGTCTGCACCTGCGACATGTATCTGTTCGCCGCAGACCATACACAGCTCGTCTTTTACGGAATCGACAGGCAAAACATTACTCATCCCCAAAAACCGCGACACCTGAACATTTGAAGGCCGTCGAAACAAATCCTCCACACCGCCAACCTGCACAATCCGGTTATCAAGCATCACTCCGACCTTGTCGGCAACGGCCATCGCCTCGGCAG
>VRUF01000161.1 GCA_019456245.1 Planctomycetota bacterium
GCCGAGACGCAGGTTTCCTATTATGTGAAGAACTCTTATTGGCATGGGCATACCTCCACGAAGAGGTGCTTATACTGGTCGATAATTTGTTCTATGTCGTGGCATTTCTTAACGTATTTTCTTGCGTTTTGGCCCAGTTCCGGCAAGCGGTCACCTTCGAGTAAAGATGCGAGCGAGTCTGCCATTTTGTTCATATCGCCTTTTGCGTTTATTCCGCAGTTGTATTTATCGAGGAAGTTGTCGGGGTTTACGTTTAGCGATAGTATCGGTGTTGCCTGCTTTGCGGCTTGTATGAAAGTGTTTGGGAAACCTTCGGAATCGCTTGTGTTGACGAATATCTTTGCATCACGAAAGAAAATGTCTATCTCGGCGAAAGGAACCTGCTCGATGAAAGTTAAATTTTCGATCTGCTTTGTTTTTGTCAGGAGATCCTGATAGTTATTGTCACCTGTTGCCTTCTGGCAGATCATAACAAATTGCTCGTTAGGGAAACGACGAGCCAAATCCAAAAAAAGGCATGGTTTTTTGAAATCTGCACTTCGCCCAACCCAGAGTATTGTTTTTTTGTCAGCGGCAGTTATATCTGGAATTCGATGGCCATTCGGGATCACCGTGGAGTCAAGTCTCAGAGTGGTTTTGAGCTTTTTGGAATCATCTTTGTTCTGAGCAAAAATAATTCCTGCAGACCGAAGCGAACTTGCAAATGCCCTGCCGAGAAAGAAATGCTTTTTAAGATAAGTACCATCACATTCTCTCTGGTGAGCAGTTCGGTAAACAAAAACCTTTTTGTGCAGTCTACAGAATACGGCGGCAAGAGGAACGCCAAGGGAAGCTGTTTTTATGATATAAATATCGGCGTTTACTTTTTTCATTGCTTTCCAGATTTTTGCTGCACCTGTTATTTGGTTTTGTTTGAAGTTTAAGCTTTTTATTATTGTTACTTTTTCGATCTTTTCCATTTCCCCCTGCCCGTAGTCTGCTGTTATGCATGACACGTCGAATTTATCGTCTTTTGCAAGTTCTGCGGCGAGGAGGTACAGGTCGACTTCGGCACCTCCAAAGACACCCTTTACCGTGGGGTTGAAAAGCGAGTATGCCTTTGGGGAGACAAAGCAAAGCTTTAGAGGGTTGTCTTTTTGTATTTCAGCCATCAGCCAATTTCCTTTCGGCGATAACTTTTTTATACTCGGCGAGGTATCTTTCGGCAACGTCTTTCCATGTGAATTCGCCTGCACGATTAACGGCAGCGTGGGCCATACGAGCAAGTTGTTCCTTGTCCCTGTAAAAACGGACGATTGCATCTGCGATAAGCCGAGGAGAGCTTTCGCCGACAATAATACCATTGTCTGCGATAAGTTCTTCTACCCCTTCGCAGCGAGTGGTAATAACCGGCAGGCCCGAGGCCATCGCTTCGAGCATCGCATTGCTCATTCCTTCGTGGGCACTACTCATAACGAAAACATCATTATCACGGTAAACGGCAGGCATGTCAGCAGGCGGGACACGTCCGAGGAAATTAACGCGGTCACTGACATTCAACTCTACTGCAAATGCGTTCAACTCATCGAAAAGTTCTCCGTGGCCGGCAATATTCAGACGTACATCGACTTCGCCAGCGAGTGCCAAAGAGACAGCCTCTATCAACATATCAACGCGTTTTCTGGCGGTAAGTCTGCATACAGTGAGCACATTTAAGGGCCCTGAATAAGTCCTGCACTCCGGCGGCGAAAATCTAACAGGGCAAACACCGTTAGCGATAACGCCAATCGGTATGTCGGGAGTAAACTCAGAAGCGAGATCCGAGAGACCTTTGCTGTTTGCTATGACGGCGGAAGCCTTATGCCATATACTTGAAAAGAGCCCTCCGAGCAGTTTGTAGTCGACGCTAAGGCGAACATTATATCCCGGGACATCCGAGCCTCGCAGAGAAATTATATATGGCAGTCTTGCAGCGCTTAGTCTACAGAATAAACCCGTTGGGAATCCGAAAAACGCGTGAGCAAGATCATAATCATTGTTTTTTAAGAGCTTGGTATATTGGAAGTAGCCTTTAAAAAGCCACTCGATGACTTCCTGCTTTCGCCAGTGGTGGAGATTTTTTTTATGGACTCCGACTTTGTAAATCGTAATATTATCTGCTAATTTTTCAACGATCAGACCGGGTTCGGGCCTTGACGTCAGAACGTCGATCTCAAGAGTTTCGTTTCCGGCAAATTCATTTAGCAAGCACAGGTTCGCCTTACCGGCACCTCCGCCGATAGGAGGAAATTCATAATTCAACATCAGGATTTTGAGCTTTTGGGCTGTCATTTAAGCTCCTGATGCGGCGGGTTTGTTTTCAATCTGAATACTCGCTGCTTATAGAACACGCGGTGTATATAGCTGCCATTAGATGTTTTTACGTATTGCTTCGGTTCTGCAATTGTGTAGTTGTCCATTACGAATTTTCTCAAGGGTGCCATTGCTTTGTATCTTTCTGCCTGGTCAGGACTTATCTGTTTGGCAAGGAATTGTGAGTATTGTTTATCATAACCTTCGATGATAATTTTTTGATTGGGTAGAAAACCTTCTTTTAATAACAACTCAAGCTTCCGCGATCCCCACGGATTGTGAGACGGCCAGAGTTCGAGCGGCGGATATGTCCACGGGTAGTGTGGCTTTCTGGTGTCTACTATGAACTTTGGCGGATTTTTTTTGAAGAGTCTCAGCAGCCATGAAACTTGCCTTCCAAGGTCCGATGGCTCCATGACGTTCATTTCGCTTTCGAATGGCTTTTTGGCAGAGCTGAACCGCTGAGCCTGTACATATATTCCAGGATACCAGCCCCAGACATATATCGGGTCATCTTTTGCTGTTCGATTCTTAATATAAGCAGCAACTTTTTCCCATGAGCCGATTGCGCCTTTTTTGCGATTAGCAACGCGATCCAGTGACTGCTTGAAACCGTATCTCTTATTGTCATACCTTGTTCCGGTATGTTGACTTATATGCCAACCTCTGAAGATGTGGATGGTCATGAAGGTCATGCAAACGGCGGCAACAATTCCGGCAATACGCCAGGGGATTTTGTTGGCGGATGCAGCAAGCGTGCTGGCGTATAGAAAACAAATATACCCACCAAGCATCGCCGCGGATGCAGTTATGGGAAGGTAGTACTGTTCGTATGACCGCGGGCTTATCCAGATGAATGCCATGTCTAAAATCCACCATACGATAAACAGAATGACAATTTGATCCGGGGCTGTTGTTTTTTTGAGTTTGCCTGTTAAACGGAGAACTCCTCTTGCGGCAGCGGTGAAGAGGGATATTATCGCGATAGATACCGGCAGGATCAGGACGAGGTAGAAACGGAATACTTTTGCGCTTAGTTCCTTGAAGCTGCGAAGTTTTCGGCTTGCGCCTGCGTAACCTGAAGTGCCTAACGCTCCTCCGACAACATTGCTTACTGTGTCGTAGGCTCTTTCGATAATGTACAGCGGATAGCGGACAATTTTCAAAGGGTATTTGATAAAGGGCACACTATTGAGATAGCTGCCAAGTTCGCCGCCTTTCTTTACACGTACCTCGTCTTTGTCAAGACCCTTGTACCAGTCCATGTAACCTTGCTCTTCGATAGCCTGCTGTTGCGCCTTTATCTCCTCCTGGCTGTCAAGCTGGATGTCGTTAACGACAAAACTGTTGAAGTATACCATGCAGGGAATGAAAACGACGGCGACCAGGCAGAGACCGGGAACCCATACGCAACGGCGAACACGAAAATGTTTGCTACAGAGCGAACGCAGATCGATAAGTTTGCATAACCGTACAACTAAATATATTACGAAGAAAAAAACAACCAACTTTATGGCGAGAAACAGCAGAGTACATGGCAATGTTTTGCGGAGTATAGCAAACCGGTTTTGCCATGTATAGAGCGATACTAGCGGAGTGATCCCTATTGCTGCGCCGGCGATAATAAAAAGTATGTCGTTGCGAATTGTTCGCCATGTACGTGTTCTGAAAATACCTCCGGCAAGCAAACAGACGGCCATTGCAACGATGACCGAAGCACCGGTTTGTTTGAAGTAGTAGATATTTATCGCGGCTGCGCCTGTGAGAACAGCCCAAAACGCCCTTCCGCCAACCATACGCATAACAAAACAGCTTGCAGTGATCACCATAAAAGCGATCATGTACTGTTCCTTTACATTTCCGAATTTTGCTATCACCGGGGCTGAAAGAAAAAGGGATGCCATAATTACGCCGACCGAAGCACCTATCATTCCGAAGAGTTTTCTCATCGCAAAGAACATCAGCAAAAGCGCAGTAATTTGTAAAACCATCTGGATAAGTATTGGGCCTGTTTCTCCATAGCCAAAGAGAGCAACGCCGATAAAATTAACAAGAAGTGTTCCCGGCTGAGCGGAGATTCTTTCCCCGGTGCCAAGTTTTACACCCTCGAAGATGTGTCTTGCAGAATAGACGTATGCGCCGCTGTCATAGGGGCCCGGTGTGTTGAATTCCAGGTACTTGCCCATCGCAAAAGGGATTGCGGCGATGGCAATCACTATTACGGCAATTGCAATAGTCTTGACTTTTGTCAGATCGGTTTGGGTTTTTGGCGCAGATCTCGCCTTTGCCGGTTTTGATTTATCCTGCTGTGTGGGACGTCTTTTTTTCCTGGCCATATATTACAATTCCGCTTTTCGCATTCTTCTTTACGGTATGCTTACGACAAGATAATCTATCTGTTCGCAAAGCCGCACCATATCCACTGTTAAGTGCTGTTTTGTTCATCACCTGCCTGAAGTATCGTATCGATGACATATATCTGCCTTCCCTGGGATTCGTGGTAGGTTCTGACGAGCAATTCTGCAAGTAATCCCATTAGTATAAACTGAATAGAGGCGATAACGAGCAATCCTGTCAAAAACAGGAGCGGATTTCGGTTCATTGCCAAACCGGTGACAAACTTGTAATAGAGGACCAGTATCCCGGAAACAAAAGCACCAAGCGCACTGAGAACGCCCAGACCCCCGAAAACGTAAATCGGTTTTGTTGAAAAAGATGCGAGAAACTTGATGGTCATGAGATCCAGAATGACTTTGAAAGTTCTGTTTAGGCCGTATTTTGTTTTTCCGGTAGCTCTTGGACGATGGTTTACGACCATCTCGGCAACATTTTCGCCTCCCCAACTTGCCAGTGCGGGAATAAATCTGTGCATCTCGCCGTAAAGCCTGATCTCTTTGATCGATTCCCATCGATATGCTTTTAGAGTGCATCCGAAATCATGGAGTTTTACGCCCGTGATCCTGGCAATGATCCAGTTTGCGATCCTTGACGGCAGCGTCCTTGTAACAACATTATCATGCCTTTTTTTTCTCCAGCCGCTTACAATATCGTATCCTTCATTTAGTTTATTTACCAGTCTGGGAATATCGGCGGGGTCATTTTGGCCATCGGCATCGAGTGGAATGACGATCGAGCCGCAACTGTTCTCAAAGCCTGCTGCCAGGGCAGCGGTTTGTCCAAAATTCTTGCGAAACCGTATTACTCGAACCTTTGGGTCATTCTTGCGTATTTCTCTGAGAACATTAAATGTATTATCGGAGCTTCCGTCGTCAACAAATATGATCTCATAGTCAAACTTGCTTGAAAGAACCTCGTTAAGCTCATCGTAAAGCTTTTCGAGGCTATCCTGCTCGTTATAAGCCGGAATAATAACGGACAGTTCAACAGTTCTATCGTCGGCCATGGTATGCTCCTAACCACTGTATTTGGTAAATCTAAGTAAATTCGCGTAAATGACTAGAGTTTACTATAATATTTCATATTTTTTACGTATAGTTGTGTGTATTGTGCGAATTTTAACCATAAACCAATGTACTGTAAAGACATAACTGATTTAAGCCGAAAAGGTTATTGAATAGTACCAGAACATCAGTTAAATTGTAGTATCGACGAGATAAGCAGTAAAATTATTCATAATTATAATTAATGTGAGGAAAAAATGAAGAAATTTCAAACCATTATATTGTTATTAAGTTCGATATTGATCCTTTGTCTTCTAACGGGTTGCCAGGAAAGCGAGGATTTTTCACGGTCGTCTGATGCAGAACCCACAGCAAAAAGCCTGTTAGTTTCAACAGAAACAGGCGATGCAGAAATAAAAGCGGGCGCTGAAGTTGTCAAAACCGCACCTGTTTCGGAATCAACTCAGGCGGTGGGCAAACCCATGATCGAAGTAATCAACCCCGTAATCGATTTTGGTAAGTTAAGCCCTAAAGATAAGGTTACCGGCGAATTTAAATTCAAGAATAGCGGCACTGGTACCCTTAAGATAACAACGATTAAAAGCAGTTGTGGGTGCGCTGTTATAAATCGAGCAAAGATGAAAAAGGTCTATGAACCGGGCGAAAGCGGTTCCTTTAAAATTACTTACACAGGGGGCACGAAACCAGGTCCCGCCGTAAGAAACGTTACAATTTTCAGTAACGCCGCCAACAAACCAACTTTTATATGCCGAATCAAAGCCCGCATTGTGGCAGCAGTGAGCACGGAACCTAAGCAGTTTAATATTTCGCTTAGAGCAGAAAACGGTGGTATTGGCCCGCTCAAGCTGAAAAGTACCGATGGAGAGGCCTTTAAAATCATCAACTTTTTATCGACAA
>VRUF01000162.1:0-6313 GCA_019456245.1 Planctomycetota bacterium
GGGACACCTGCTGCTGGCCCACGCCTGGAGCCTCAAGTCGGATGATGAATTCCTGGCCCAGGTGCAGGCCGACGCTTCGGTCTGTTCCCTGGGGTCGGCGGCGCTGGGGGGTTCGACGGCCCCGGTGGACCGCGAGTGGATCGCCCATGAGCTGGGCTTCGACGCGCCCTCGGATAACAGCGTCGAGGCGGTTGCCTCCCGCGACTTCGTCATGGACCTGCTCTACGGACTGTCCCGGCTGGGAATCCACCTCAGCCGCCTGGCCGAAGACTTCATCCTGTGGAACAGCCAGGAGTTCGGCTTTATCACCCTCGACGACAGCGTGGCCACGGGGAGCAGCCTCCTGGCCCACAAGAAGAATCCCGACGTCTTCGAACTGGTCCGCGGCAAGAGCGGGCGGCTGGTAGGCAACCATACCGGCTTCCTGGCCACCGTCAAGGGCCTGCCTTCGGGCTATAACAAGGACCTGCAGGAAGACAAGGAACCGCTGTTTGATTCCGTGGATACCGTCCTGCAGCTGCTGCCGGCCCTGGAGGTCACTTTGCGGGGAGTTACGTTCAACGCTGAGCGTATCGCCGCGCAGCTCTCGCCCTATCTGAAGGCCGAGCGCATTGTCCAGTACCTTACCGAGCGGGGCATACCCTTCCGTGAGGCCTACGGCCTGGCCGGTGCTCTTGTCAGGGAGGCCGAGTCCAAAGGCGTAGCCCTGGAGGATTTGCCCCTGGAGACGCTTCAGAAGGCTTCAGCGGCCTTCGAGGAGGACATCCGGGCAGTCCTGGCCGAAGCATGGACAATCCCCGCTGAGGGGGTCATGGGGGGGAGCAATAGGGCTTCGGTGGAGCATCAGCTAAAGGAGCTGCGGGGTTGGCTGGAGGGGTGCGTAAGCTAGGGCCTTTTCAGGTGGCAATAAGCGAGCAAACCTATTACAAATTGGTTGCTTCCTAGTCTAAATGGCGCTACTTTTAGTCATCATTTCTTACACCCGCAACACAACGAGTCAATGATGGACCTCCAATATAGAAATTTCTCATTTGACTACCAATCAAAGATGTTTGGCAATTCCCTCATTATACAGGCAGACTGCCTAGAGTGGCTAGGCAGAATCCCAGAAAATAGCATCCACGGGATGGTCACGGATCCTCCATATGGGGCCAAAGAATATGAATTCGACCAGTTGGAAAAACGAGCTAATGGCAATGGTGGTATTTGGCGCATACCGCCTTCATTCGATGGAAATGTCCGGTCACCGCTACCGCGATTTACGGTACTCAATGAGCAGGAACGCTCTTCGCTGAATAGATTCTTCTTTGAATGGGGCAAGATTGTACTACATGCCCTTCGTCCTGGCGGGCACGTGTTCCTGGCATCTAACTCGATTCTTTCGCAACTTATCTTTTCGGCAATCTCAGATGCTGGCTTGGAGTATCGTGGTAATATAATTCGCGTTGTGAGAACACTACGTGGTGGCAACCGACCAAAAAATGCTGAAGAACAATATTCGGATGTTTGTTCAATGCCACGCGGATGCTACGAGCCCTGGGGTATTTTCCGCAAACCACTACTTCAACGTATGAAGGTAAGTGACTGCCTCGACATGTATCAGACAGGCGGGCTTCGTAGAAAACCAGATGGCAATCCCTTTAAGGATGTTATTCATAGTGAACGCACTCCCAAAATGGAACGCAAAATTGCAGACCATCCCAGCCTCAAACCGCAGTCTTTTCTTCGACAACTGGTATATGCATCGCTCCCGCTGGGGGAAGGAATAATCGTTGATCCGTTTATGGGTTCAGGGTCTACAGTGGCAGCTGCTGAAGCGGTTGGCTATTCGTGTATTGGCGTTGAAAGATACCGTGAGTACTATGAACTTGCCGCAGACGCAATTCCCAAGCTGGCAAAACTGAATGTGTTGGAATCGTATCCACATTTATCACCGACTTAGACGCCATACACCCAGTTCTTTTTCATTTTCATAACACCGCTACGTATCACGCTCGCGGTGATAGTCCGACGGCTAGTCGGGGAACGACCTGAAAAGGACCAGTCCTCCACCTCAAGCTTGGCGGCATATACACCTTTGAACTCGAACGGTTTTGCCGCGACCTCATTCCTCTGGTCATTTGATGTATTACTGTCAAAGTGAAACACCATTAACCAAACTGCTTCTGGGTTGTGACCTTGCCACCCACTGCTATGACGCGAACCCTTAACCTCTATTCCTTCATTTGAGTGCTGAACTGCGTTATCGGGGAAATGCCCATTGGGTATTAAGTCTGGATGACCGTTATGGTACTGGTTCTTTGCCAAGGTTGGACAATGCTCGGGTATCCTCAGATTCATGAACTCACCGACAATGCTACTAAAGTTTGCGGGCATTAAAAAACTTTCGAGTCGTGGCAATCCTTTCTTACGGAGTTGCTGATTAAGAAACTTAAGAAAATCAATGAACTCTTCCATGGCCAGAGCAATATGAGGTATCTCTAGACCATAAGGTAGTTCGCATTGATTATTGAACTTTGCCTTTTCAATAGAAATAGGCCTTTGAGCAAGTTCTTCAAGATTAGTTATCTTGATTATTAAACTTTGTTTTATCAGTAGGAATAGGCGTTTGAGCAAGTTCTTCAAGATCAGTCTTCTCTTATTCCCTTATACGGTCGTAAAAGAACATGTGGCTCAACGCCTAGTTCTTTTGCAATTCTTTCTATATTTTTAGAAGATATATTTCTCTCTCCTCGTTCAACCGCGCCGACATACGTACGATGAAGACCGGAGTGTGCGGCGAGTAATTCTTGGCTTAGGCCGCGTGCAAGTCGATAACGACGGACATTTGAACCGATGATCGAGAGGATGTCGTTCATAGGCTCTTAATTTTTCTAGGTAACGATGGCATGTATACTGTTGGCCTCATGCTCTTGGAGCCATGTGAACGCATCTGTACTGTAAAGACGACACTTAGATTGGCTTGTCAATTTTCTTATTCCTTAAACCTGGAGGAAGGAACCGATCACATTTGTTAGCACACTTTGTCGATCAGCACGCCGCTTCTTATCGTTTGCCCCCTTCTCAACAGCACGCACATATTTCTTCACATCTGCACTAACATCAGCGTTCTCATCTCCTAATCGACGATCCACGGCGTTCGCAAATTCATGCAACGCTCTCCCAACCTCTGGAATCCTTTCATCGAGTATCTTGCCCATTCTGAGTATCCCTGCTAGCGTAACGAAGAGAGTATAAAAGTCTGTCCTATTATTCCACCTTGAATCGTCAATATCAGGTAGAAATTTTTGCACGGAATCTAAGACCAAGTCAAAATGTTTCCTCGTGCGTACCTGGTCTGGAAATACATCTTCATAATCCTCATACTGCTCGTAGTAGGAATCAATGACTTTACCACTTCCACCTTGGGAGCCATGCAGCACGCCGATCAGGAGCTCACTCATATACTGGAGGTCTTGCATCCGTCTGATTTGGGCAGGGGTAAACATATGATGAATGGACCAGTAATCAAGATCAGCAAGACGTTCAACCAATTTAACAAACGGTCCTCTGTAAGTTGAATTCCGTAGTTCCTGGCCGTTTAGTGGCGTTAGATATTTATTTAGCCTCCGAAACATATCTCGGACATCTTCTTCATTGTCAGTATTCAGGTATCTTACAGCGAATCTATATCCATAGAACTCCGTTTTACTTCCATCCACTAGCTCCTCGAAAGTAAGATTGCACCATTGTGATTCGGCTTCAAGTTTATCAAGGGTAAACTTATTATATTCAAGTTCATTGGTGTCTTGCTCGGCACCGATAAACTGAAGAACTGTTCTTATACGCTGTTGTCCATCAACTATGATATACTTAGTATCACCTTCGGATGTCGTTGTATGTTGGACAAATATCTCCGGTACTGGAAGACGCATAAGAATTGACTCTATTAGCGAGCATTTTTGGCGGGCTGTCCAAACTGGCTTCCTTTGGAATGGAGGTCTGATGACTAGGCTGCCCTCTCTGTACCTATCTCGAAACCAAGTGATCGGGTGCTCCGTCGAATTAAAATCTATCACTTATTCCCTCTCTTAATTCTCTTGAATTATTTTTTTAACCTGTCTCAAACCTTCTACGTGGTACATCAACGCATGCTCCCAGGTACGGTAAAGCCGTCCTCTCACGTCACGGCCTGCAAATCCTTCCGAGAGAGAGAGACTACGAAAGGCATTAAACCATGCCGTCGATAAGTCTCTGAGTGGTTTTAGAACTGCCGGAAACGTGAGGCCTTCAAAATGAATCTGATCAGGCTCGAACCAGCCCCAATAAGTATTCTTTTTCCTTGACCCAGCCCAGCCACGATCCTCACCATATAAACCAATGTAACGACGAGGGTAGTGCCACTTAAGGATTGTTGCCCACACTTTATCAAAATGTTTCTCGTCAATAATGATAATGTCAATGTCGGACGATTCGGAAAACTGCCGTGGGAAATTTGCAGGATTTAGGCTAAATCCAACTTTCGCGCTGCCAACGACCGTCACAGCATCTTCCGAGACATTCAGGGCGCTGCTCAAATGCTGCCTCAGGACAGAAAGCCCATCGGGCCATGCCGTAAATACATACGAATCATCACCAAAGATACATTCCTGAACTATCTCGTCTACTGGACGAGATAGCAGTTGCTCCTTGAACTCTCCAAGAGTTATCAAAGACATTAAGGTATTTGATGTTTTCAACTGTATTCTCTCCAGTAATACTAATACGGCTGGCAAGCAGAGCGCAACCTTATTGGGCCGGGGGATTTTAAGAATCTAGAATTCGTAAAACATCATATTCCAGGTCTTTTCTTGTAAGATTATTTTCAGACACAATCTTTAAATGATCCAAAATGAAATCTACTCTACCATCTTCCAATGGCTTGGGAGTCTGGTTCTGATCCAAAAAGCATATTTGAAAGCGATAAGGTGCTCCGTCCTGATAACGTTTCTTGAAGGTTGGAAAATATGAGTCTGGGGTTATGTCACAGGTCTTGCCAAGAAACTGAAATATAAAATGCCTCATGTGCTCCTCGGTCAGCGATTGTTTCTTCCTCTCGCTCTCCAGTTTTCCTGCAAATTCCTTCGCCCCGAGCCTGTCGTAGTTTGGATAACAGCAGAAAACGTATTCGCGTGGACCCTTCTCAACTACGCTAAGACAGATATTGTGGCTCTTATCAACTTGGCCGCCGTAATTCCACGAAAGAATCAAACTATGAATGTTTTTTGCGTATTCTTCTGATGAGAAATACATCCCAACTAATGGGATTTGTATTCTTGCTTCAGGGTCTTCCATATAGCCAAAAAAGCATCCAAGCCACTTATCATCTTCGATATCGAAGTTAGGTAAAGGGTGGATGAATAGGCTCGTATATGAGAAAATTATCTTTTCTAGAGAGAAAACCAGTAGGTAAATGCCTAATCCAAAGATGAACGCAACAAGTACTGAACCAAGCGAAATGAATGCGGAGGATAATCCAAGAACTGTGAAAATGTACTTAAAGCTTTTTATAATCCACCGATATTTTTCATGGACCGTAATTTTAATAGAAAAACCGGATCTCCTTACTTGAACCAAGATTCGGAACCGATTACTAGCCAAGATTAGTCTGCTTCGCAGGTGCTTTCCTGTGCGTCTTAATGTTACGTTGAAATTCTTTAAAACCATCATCGGTATGGAATTACCTCTTGGCACTAATCGTTCGTCATATTTTCATAATACGCGGTCTGTCTCAAATACCTTCCCTATTGAGACTCCTCGCACCCGGTCTCAAATCCCTGTCCAGAAGCCTGTGTAGATGTCCCAAAATGCATCCCAAAGCTAAAGTCTCAATACCGTAACCACATAATCCTTTCTTAATAACCTATGATTAGCCCGTATCCACCCCGTATCCGCGTTTTGGTGTAAATGTCTGCTATTCTTTGGATGAGTTTGGTGATCGGCCAATTTTGCTTGAAGCTTTGGAGAGTGTCAATCCTAGACTATTTCTCGACGAGAAATGAAGTGTGCCGGGGGCGGGACTGAATCCCGCTCCTAGTCCCGTCTTTAATCCCGCTCCTAGTCCCGCTAGAAGCGGGGCCATCGGCGGGGCCACAGGCGGGGCGCATTTCGCGCACCAGGCGAACGACAAGCCCCAGCCGCTGGCTTATATTCCGGCGCTATGATAATGCTATCGCCATATCGCCCCGCGAGTGCTTCCATCACTGGTTTTGGGGCGGCTGTTTTTAAACAGGGCGATTTACGCCTTACGTCGGGAAAAAACTTAAAAATGCGGAATTTTGTACGGGTTTTGTCT
>VRUF01000162.1:6323-6624 GCA_019456245.1 Planctomycetota bacterium
CTCCCCGCGGGTCCGCCCAGGGCCAGGGCTACGGCCAGAGGGTTACCTCTCTTTTCCTGCCTACTGCCAACTGTTGGAGCGCAGCGGAAATCCCGCCAACGGCGGGGCCACTTCCCCTCCGTGCCTCCTGTCAATCCTGTCATCCTGTCCAATTCTTCAATTTTCATTATTCAATATTCAATTTTCAATCGTCAATCGACAGGAACGCCAGCAGCCGCTCGTTGAAGGCCGCCGGGTTTTCCAGGTTGCTCATGTGAGCGGCATCGGGTATGACGTGCAGCGCGGCCTCCGGCAGGGCCCG
>VRUF01000163.1 GCA_019456245.1 Planctomycetota bacterium
GCTGTACGCTATGCCGACCGTAGGTACCGCCTGCGACATCGCAGCAATGCACGAATGCATTCTTGCCCCGATAAAGAAATCGGTCATACCGATCAGATATTTTGTCTCGGCGTGGTCGCAAGGGAACGGAGGAATATATATACGATCCTTATATTCCTGATCCATGTCTTCGATAAGGTGGAGACAGGCGTCTCGATCGCTTTCGACGTGGAGATGATCGGGCGGAAATACATGCGGCAAAAAAACCATTACAACCGATTCGTCCGACATAAGCAGATCGATGATGTCACGGGTTAGTTTGCGGTAATCGACATTCAACCTGAACATATTATCGCGGGTATAACCGCCGTTATACAGCAAACCGGATACGTTCATGCCCACAACAGTGGTATTTTCGGGAAGCGATTCGAGCATGGCGTCCATGCCGTCATTGTCCGGGGCCTTCGGGTCCAGTACAAACGCGACATCTGGAATAAGCCTTACCCTTTCTTCGACATAAAGCGGGCCCAGTATATTTTTGACACATGCGATACTGTCGGCGTCTCGCGAGAAGATCACATGCGAGCGTTTCAGGATTTGCTTTGCCATCCACGAAGCAAGGGGCGAATGGAACGGTCCGTAAGTCTGCGGCAGAAGAATAAGCTCCTTGCGGTAAAGCAGGATAAGCCACTTGGTAAGTATGCCCAGAATAAGGCGCTTGCGTCCATAGATATCGCTGAAGCTGTCACCTCCGGTAATATCGGCGGCAACCTGCGATGATATAATAAAGGACACGCTACGATTGCATCGCGACAAAAGTCTCTTGACCCATGCGAAAGGAAGGATACGATAAATAATTCCGCATCCGGCAAGCGTTACAAAATGGTCGGCGCGAAATATATTCGGACAAAAACGCACAGGCAAACTGGTAGCCTCAACTTCTTTGTCGCCGATACTGAGACTTTTCGTAACTGATTCGGTGCCGGTTGCAAACAGAGCTATTTTGCAATTCTGCCAGTGATTGACAATACACTTGATGGATGCTTCGGCAAGGGCGCTTACGCCAAGATTGCCGGTATCGAACGATGCGCCAAGAAGAATTACACTGGTTTCATCTTCGCCCTTGACGGTTTTTGATCGATGATCGGCATCTGCGGCGGATTTGACAGCGCCTTGCCACATCGAAGCTTTTAATATGAGCAAACCGCATGCACATGCGGCAAGAAAAGCAGCCATCCCTACCGATATTCTTATCAGGTTATGATCGACGCCGATGATGCTTAATAATACGGCACCTGCCGCGACAATTATCGAAACACCAATGCCGGGCAGCATCGAATTAAAATAGTCCGAAACTAACAGAGATATCCTTTTCTGCATGAAGATTATCTGGGCGATAAAACCGGCGGTTTCCGCGATGAGTACCGCAGCTGCGGCACCGGTTACGCTCGCCACCGAGATAGCCGGATAGATCAGAACTGCCAGGACAACTGCACGGAGCCCCACAAATGCCCGGTGGTACCCCGGACGACCGATAGCGATGTACATCGATGCGAAAATTATAGACTGGATGCGAAGAACGATAATGACGGATAAAAGACAGAACGGAATCGCAACGGTGGTATATTCCGGTTTGTAGGCAAGAACAAGCAGAGCACTTGCTGTCGTTATGAAAAACATCGCAAGAGGTATTGTAATGACACTACAGACCGATGCGATGGACAGGACAGATCGTCTAAGCTCGACAAGGTCGTCCTGTTTTCTGGAAAAAATCGGAACAAGCAGCCTTCCAACAATTCGGCCAAAAAGCTGCCTTGGTACGGAGGCAAGAGCAAAGGCAAGAAAATACATACCTACCAGTTCTTTGGAGACCATCTTTCCAAGTACGATAACGTCAAGCTGAAATGCAACGAGAGTAAGAATGGGCAGGCCTAACATGCCGCGTGCAAAATGAAGAATGTCCGTAAAAGATTCGCGGTCGATCGAAAAACTCGACTTGAAAGGGCAAAGTATATAAGACAGTATGCAAAGCATTGCGGGTTCGAGAACAAAACCGATCACGAGGGACCATTCGTTTCTAAGGTAAAACACAAGGACTATAGTCGCAAGCGTACTGACAAGCGCACTGGTTTGGGTCAGTATTACCGCTTTCTTGAAATCGAACTGCTTTTCGAGAACATGAACGCGGGGACTGATCAGACCGTTGAAAAGCATGGAGACAAAAGTCACACGAAGCAGCATCAGCATACCGGCATCTTCGTAGAAACGGCTGATCATCGGCGCCAAAAGCCAGGCAATAATAAAAAGGCAAAACGCACGGACAGCCTGAAACCACCATGCGACGTTGAGATATTCCTTTTGTGCACCCTTTGCATTTTGTATCACAGAGTGTTTTACGCCGACCTCGTTAATAGCCTCGAATATCATCGCTGCCGTGGTGACCAGCGCAACCCTTCCAAGCGAAGCGGGCATCAGTATCTTTGCAAGTATGATGGTACGGACAAACCTGAACGATCGCTCAACTAAAGTTCCGCCGGTAAGGGCAATGCTCCCACGAAGACACTTTGCCTTCAGGGAATCGCCTGCAAGTTTTTCTTTGATCGAAGCTTTTATCTTTGCAAACCACGTCATTGCGTCTCCTCTGCGATACAATAACTCTCGGGACAAGCAACACCGGGAAAGCAGGTGACTATGGGCTCAAGTAGTTCGGCGGCGGCTTTACGCAAAACGCTTTCGGATACCGCGCTTAACTGGACCTGTGTTACATACCTGGCCGCATCGCCTTTAATATTTGGTGTCCTCCAGGCGACCCCTGAAAAACCTTTCTCTGCGGTAGTAAATGCCCCGTTGACTATATAAAAATTGAGAACTAATGTATCCCTGGTACCGGTCAGGGGCTTGTTAAATCTATGCAAAAGAGCATCGATCCTGCGCCCGCTGGAGGTAACTATTTCGATCTTCCTCGTCCCCTGGTGCACATATCCTGCACTTGGATAGCATACGCTGGGTCTGTGTCCGAGCATTGTCCGTGGTCTGGCCGAATAGGCAACGTAAAGACTGACCGATGCCCTGAGAGAAGCGTTGGTGTAACTTCGCATCAGGTAGTCGTCGTTAGCGGCCGCTTTTAAAACCGTTTCCGAAACCTCAACATCAAGACCACGCCAACCGCCGATCCTATTACTAACACTGCTAAGCGGTTTTTCAAGCATGATAGGCCGATTGACTACGGCATTGATCTGGGTGGCGAGAATATGATAAGTAATACCTGAACTAAGAAGCAGAAACAGTGCAACCAGCCAGGAAGTCATAACGCCAAATTTACATTTCGCAATATTCTCCGACATCGTTCGTCAGAATCCCCCAATAATAAACCATTCAGTCTGCGAATATCCGGTAAACAAGCCTCATACAACTGCACTTGCAACCCCCATAAACATGCTCGCCGGCAATATTTCCGGCACATATATACTTCGGAAGGTGGAGGTAGAGTATTTAGAACAAAATTGAAACTTTTTTGAATACCATTACCAACGTTGCCCAATCGATACAACCGTTACGCAAATTCCTGTCGTCTCATTTTTTTTTTAAAACTCTGCGCTAATACGATGAACTTGTTTCCCCGCAAAAGATATAGTGACCTTAGTGTCAGTGAAACTGCAAACGCATTAAAGCGTACTCATCTTTTTAATCACTAAAGAGTAGAAGCAGTGTAAATAAAATTAGTTCGTATAGTCCGGTTCTTTAATTGCCGAAAACCGGATGGGAAGAAAAATCGTTAACAAAATTCGAAAGGAAACAAATGGTTGGAACTAAAAAGAAACTGAGTAAAGTAACGACGCCGTCAAAGCTCGTTCTAAGTCTGGCGTTGCTGCTGGCATGTTTCGTACCTGTACAATTGTGCAGTGCGGCAACACAGCTAAGCCAGTTCGGAATTACCTGGACGTTCAACGGCAACTACCAGACCGGTCAATTCGCCAATGGCGATTACTGGGTTGTCGGACCTGTAACGATTGTGGGAATTAATCCGCCTTCGTCGACAAGCGGACGGGCAATGAACGGGTCGATGATAAACCCATCTCCGCCAACGGGCATTACCCAGGGTTACGACAGTACAACATACAGAAACTACGGACCGGCATACAGTTCCACGCTCAATGTTGCCGATGGCGTATCGTCATCGAATCCGCTTGTTGTTCAAAATGGGTCCTCACTGGTATCTAGTATTAGCGTATCTGAGCCGGATGCCCGTCCGCAACTTAAGACCGCGGCAATACTTACCGTTTTAAGCTCTACGCCGCCATCGGGCAGTTTTCGACCACCATACAGCGGAAGCAACAAGAGTATAAAATACAACAAAAATCAGTTAAACTTATCAATACTGTCTAAACTGACACCTGTCGGCAACACCCCTTCCCTGGCCAGCATCGAACGTAAGTTCGAGCGTCCCTGGATCGAACACGTACCCGGCTGGATGGACAGATACGTACATCCGGCAGACAACATGCCTGATTACGGCAGAGAGATCGGAACAGACATCGGCGAAGCAGCACTGATGCTACAGTTAAATTTCAGCGATGCACAGAAAGAAACACTCGCCATCAGATACATACAGTATGCTATCGACCTTTACGGCGTCATTCAAAACGGTGGAAATGATAACTGGACACCTAACGGCGGATGTGCGAACGGACGCAAATGGCCCGTCATATTAGCAGGACTTATGTTAAACGATTCAGGCATGGCAAACATCGGTGCACGCGGCATTGGAAATCCGCATTTTGGTGAAGATTCACAAACCTTCTACGTAAGCCAGAGTGACGTATCGAGCGGCAAATACTCTTTCTCAGATATCGGTCTGCCGGAATGGGGTATTCGTCACGCCACAAATCCGAGCATGGACGATAAGTCATGGGGCGCAGCCTATCGCAGATGCTGCACAGCCAATTCATGGGCAGGCGTAGTCCTTTCTGCAAGGATCATGGGCACAAAGAATCTTTGGAACCATGGTGCACTGTTCGATTATATGGACCGTTACATGGCAATTGAAGCACCTGGTTTTTGGCGCCAGCAATCGGAATTTGCCGAAACGATGTGGGATACATACCGCCCAAGTTACGGCGCAGTATGGCCGGACACTGGCGGCGGCACTCAAAACCAGTCTCCGATCGCAAATGCAGGATCCGACCAGATTATCGATTCCCAGGGAGATGGAAATTCTGCGGCACAGGTAGATCTTGACGGTTCAGAATCGTACGATCCCGACGGTTCAATAACAAACTATACATGGCGTGAAGGTTCAACAACCATAGGCACAGGCGCAACCCCAACCGTATCGCTTACTGTAGGCGTACATACTATCACGCTTGCGGTTACCGACAACGACGGGGCAAATGGAGCAGACACTGTCATCGTCACTGTCGAAAGTCAGGGATCAGATACAACCCCGCCTGTCGCAACTTCTGTTACAGCAACGATTGACACTATAGAAGTCTTCTTCAACGAAACTCTCAACAGCGTCTACGCTGAAGATAATTCAAATTACCAGATAGACAAAGGGGTTACCGTAACTTCGGCGACATTGAGCACTGCTGGAAACCGCGTTCTTCTGGAAACCTCAGGACATGAGGAATATGAAGAGTATACCCTTACCGTAAGCAACGTACAGGACATAGCAGGAAATGCCATGACTGCTGCGACCCTCGAATTCATTTACAGCAACGGACTTATCGGACACTGGGAATTCAAAGAAGGCACCGGCGAGATCGCAGTTGATATCTCGGGTCTGGCCAATGACGGGCTGCTTGTAAACGGAACTACATGGGCTGAAAACAACGAAGTAGCCTTTGACGGCGTAGACGACGCGGTAGAAATATTGACCCTCGGATCGATTCCGGATACAGGCACGATCGCATTATGGGTTACACCGCAGGGGCTTACGGGCAAAAAATTCATCTTCGGACACACCGTGGGTTCATGGAGCAACCGGATACAGCTTTACACCACCGACGGCAGCCTCAATCTCGGGCTCGGAGATTCGCATACGGTACAGCTAAATATAGCTCAGCTGGAAGTCGAAACGAAATATCATATCGCTTTGACCTGGGACACCGGAAACTACGCCATTTATATCGACGGTGTGGAAATCGCAGCGGGCACATATACAGGTCTTTCCGAAATAAACATATCGGCTGACTTGGGCAACACAGGCAATCCCTCCATCAGAAGCGAAGCTTTCCATGGCACGATCGGTGAGACTAAGGCATTCAATCGCCCGCTTTCAGCAGATGAAGTCGCACAACTTCTCGTTGAACCCGATCCAGACCCAGATCCTGATCCTGATCCTGATCCAACTCCGGAAAATCATGTCGGATTCTGGAACTTCGATGAAGGTACAGGAACAACAGTTGGCGATGCCACAGCTTCCGGAAATGACGGTACGCTGATAAACGATCCTTCATGGAATGCCGAAGATGGGATACAGTTTGACAGCGTAGACGATGCTGTCGAGGTACCCACGAACGAGTGGAACGCAAATGCAGGAACAGTCGCCTTGTGGGTCCAGCCTGAAACACTGACAGGTGTGCAATACATCTTCGGACATACCATCGGAGCATGGAGCAACCGCATTCAGTTGTAT
>VRUF01000164.1:0-6268 GCA_019456245.1 Planctomycetota bacterium
CTCGGCACCTATCATTGTAAAGACAGGCAAAAAGCTGATTATGGTTGTCGAAACCGCCGTCAGTATCGCACTTCCGACTTCACTTGCTGCGCGGTGGATAACTTCCAGCTTGTTTTCCTCCGGGTCCGCCTCGTCAAGATGGCGCAGTATGTTCTCACAGATAACAATTCCCATATCCACCATTGTCCCAATGGCAATTGCAATGCCCGATAACGCCACAATATTGGCATCTACGCCAAAAGTTTTCATCGCGATAAAGCACATCAACACCGCCAAAGGAAGCAGACCGCTTATGAGTATGCTGCTCCTGAGGTGCATCACCATCAGGATAACCACTATTATGGTTATTAGAATTTCCTCGGTGAGGGCAGAGCTAAGTGTTCCAAGGGTTTCGTAGATCAAATCGGCTCTGTCGTAGAATGGCACGATATTAACCTGGCTTATTGTCGCCCACGGGGGCCAATTGTCAACGGAAGTTTCACGCAGGTAATTTAACCATGCGTCCCTGTTGATCGCCGAACTATCATACGCCGCAAAACCGTGATCTTTGCCGAATTGCCTGAGCTTCTCTGCTGTGATCTGAGAGAAATCTATATGAACCTTTGAGGGCAGACCGGGAGCGATTTCTATGATTTTCTTTTTAACATTCTTGATCACAGCCAATGGATTGTCGCCATAACGAGCCACCACAACGCCGCCTACCGCTTCGGCGCCTTCTTTGTCCAGTGCCCCACGCCTCAAAGCCGGTCCGTGAGTTACCGTAGCTATATCTTTAACCAGAACCGGGACATTATCTACGACCCTGACTACACTGTCTTCGATATCCGCGATCTCTTTGATAAAGCCAATGCCGCGTATGAAATATTCCACGCGATTTATTTCCATCGTTTTGGCACCGACATCGATATTCGATGATTTAACTGCCGCGTAAACATCCGCAAGGCTTACGTTATATGCCCGCATAGCATCGGGATCCACATCGATCTGGTATTCTTTGACAAAGCCGCCAACAGAAGCAACCTCACTGACACCATCTGCCGACAGAAGCCCATAGCGAACATACCAATCCTGAATCGTGCGCAATTCCTCGAGATCCCAACCGCCTGCTGGATTGCCTTCCCTGTCGCGACCTTCCAGCGTATACCAGAATATCTGTCCTAACGCTGTAGCGTCAGGCCCAAGGGCGGGGCGCACTCCTTGCGGTAAGGTGCCCGCTGGAAGTGAGTTTAGCTTCTCCAAAATGCGGGATCGTGACCAGTAAAATTCCACGTCTTCTTTGAATATTATGTAGATGGATGAGAAGCCGAACATGGAGGAACTGCGAATGGTCTTTACTCCCGGGACACCAAGCAGAGATACCGTAAGCGGGTACGATATCTGGTCATCTATGTCTTTGGGCGAACGTCCCATCCATTCAGTAAAGACAACCTGTTGGTTTTCGCCTATGTCAGGAATTGCATCTACAGGAACGGGTTTGCGTATAAGCCAGTCGGCTTCGAAGTCGAAAGGCGCAACTATGGCTCCCCAAACAATCACAAAGATAACGAGCAATGCGATTACAAGCTTATTAGTCAGACAAAACCGCAGAACCTTTCCCATCAACGATTTTTGCTCGGCTGTTTGCTCAGGGAGTTGTTTGTCATCCATATTGTTTATTCTTTCGTTTCCCAGATTTCTTTAGCACCGATCACTTCTTCAACCCCACCGCAACGAAGCATCATATGGCCAAAGTATGGATTGGCAGTCTGATCGTTATCCTGCAGCCAATGGCCCCCTTTATTATCGAATGCCATTGGGCAATACAGGATATATAAGTCGCTCTGTCCTGTTGAACCAAAGTATTTTGCTATTTTCGTCAATTGCTGCGACAAAAGATAGAAATCGTTGCGCAGCAACTTTATGTCTTCGCTTTTACCTGCTTTGGATAGAATAGATTCAAGTTCTGTTGAAAATGTCATCCATTTATGGTGGCTCTCACCTGTCAGTAATTTCATATCCACGGCTTTTAGAGCATGCGATGTTTTCTTTGCCGATTCAGTTGCTAATTGAACCTTGTCATCTGCCAGAGCCTGCTGCATCGCGAAATAACCTTCAAAGACCTTTGCCAACTGCGTCCGGAAAGTATCGTTTATTCCTGATCTTTCATAAGTTGCCGGTTCTTCGCCAGCCGCTGCCGGGGTCATCATACTTGGTTTCGCCATGATCTGAAGACTGCTGTCGATCTTGAAATTGCCCTTAACAACAACAAGTTCACCTTCACTCAGACCGCTTCTTACAAGGTAGTAATCGCCGGCTCTTGGCCCCAAAGCAATCTCTCTGCCTTCATAAATTGGTTTTTCGGTATTGGGCAGCTGTACATAAACGATAGCGCGACTGCCCGTGACCAATGCGGCAGTTACCGGTATTACCAATGGTTTTTCGGTAAGGGATGGGTCGTCGCTTATGTAACCTAAATCTTCAGTCTGAACCAGCGGCATCTGGCAGGTATCACACTGGCCGGAAGCTTCTTTGATAATCTCCGGATGCATCGGGCAAATCCACTTGCCTGCTAAACCGGCATCCATAATACGCCCGCCGCCGGCTACCTGAGATCGAACGATCGCCTTGACAAACATGCCGGGCTTTAGTTTCCCATCGGGATTTTGAACATTTACACGAATTTTTACCGTTCGGGTTCTATCGTTTAATATAGGATCGATAAAGCTTATCGTACCTTTAAAAATCTGCCCCGGATAAGCGATCGTCGTAAACTCCATTTCCTGACCGTAACGCAGCCATTGGAGATCGGACTCGTATGCATCGAGCTTTACCCATATCTTTGAGAGATCGGCAATTGTATAAATCTTCGTGCCCGTCTGAACATACATTCCTTCCTGGGCATTTTTATGAATTACGATCCCGCTTGTAGGTGCATAAATTGTCATGTGGTCCGAGACTTTGCCGGATTTTTCAATTTCAGCGATTTGCTCAGGTGTCACCCCCCAGAGCCTCAGTTTCTCGCGAACGGATTTGACGGTGGATTCGGTCATCTCCCGCATGATGCCAAGTTCGGTTTCCTGGATGTTTTTAACCGCTTCAAGTGCCTGCAGCAGTTCTTCCTGTGCACCGATCAACTCCGGACTGTAAAGCTTGACCATGTGGTCACCTTTGTTGACGGAAACTCCGGTATAATCGACATATAGCTTATCAAGCCTTCCCGGCACCCAGGCAGTGATATAGGCAAGGTTCGTTTCATCGAAATCTACCTTACCTGTCATTCGTACCACGGCATCGACAAATTTGCGTTCTACCGGGGCAACTTCGATATCCATCAGCTTTTTTGCACTTTCGCTGACAGTAAGCCGGGGCATATCAGCATCAGCTTGAGTTTCATCCATCACAAGCGGAATCAGTGCCATTTCGCATAACGGACAGAGGCCGGGTTCGAGACGTTTTACCGCCGGATGCATCGAGCACGTCCACCACTGTGGTTTGGCTTCGGCTTTAGTGACAGTTGTCTCTGTTTCGCCCTTTTCCGGCCCGATAGATTTGCCAATCCAAATGCCGACAACCAGCACGACTATCAGAAGCACCAGCCTTAAGCCCTTATTTCCAAATTTGTATGTCTTGGTCACAACGCCCACCTGAAATCCAAAATGTTTTTTAAAAAAAGCTTTCATATTTTCATTCCTAAAAGTTAATGAGCAATCAGTACCAGGGTCGCATGGACTAATGCCGAAATAACAGTGATTATGCCAAGGAGTTTATGCTGTCTAACCAGAAATTTTGGGACTTTTTCACGAAACAATCGTCCGGCAGCAGTCGACACAAGCAGAAGCAGTGTTATAATCCCCATCGGTTTAATGATTCTTGACAATTCTAAACGATGTCTGCGAGCATGACCTTTTTGAACTAAAGTTCCTCCAAACTGCGGCAGGCGAGAAAGGTATTTTTCCGGCTCTCTGCCAAAAGCAGCCTTGCAGGTATTACAGCAGAAGTAAACCCTCTTGCCTTTATATTCAGTGAATATTTCCGGGTTTGTTTGCATATCGCCCATAACCGGGCAGTAAGCATTGGTCACTTGCATTTGCGCAGTTTCAGCAACCCCATCATTCTTTCCCTCGCCATATGCAAAAGATGTTGCGGCAATTACAAGCAGCAATGAAATGAAAAACCTGTCAATACTGTTTAGATGATACAAGTGAAATTTCATGATACTCCTCTTTAACATTTGACTTGGTTTTTTAGTTCCCGTTTCACCTAATTTCCTGGCCGACCAGCATTTCCAGTTTAGCCAGACTCTGTGATCTGTCTGCCAGGGCTCGCTCATACGAAAGAGCAAATTCCAGCAGTATCCGCTGGGCATCTATAAGATCCGTAAAACTGCCGGTGCCGGTTCGAAAAACAGATTCGGTAACCTGCAGTGATTCTTTAGCTTTTGGCAAAAGTGCATCCCGATACAAATCGATTTTTCGCTCGGCATCTCTGAAACGATACAACACCATTTTCAACTGGTAACTAAGCGAGTTTGATTTTTGTTTACGTTCTCCTCTCGCCGCAAAATACCGTCTCCTTGCCTGGCGCTGACCAGCGGCATATTTTTCATGCCAAATAGGTATGCTGAGCGATACCGATGCGATTACCGGATCTTTCCCGTTATCGCTCGGATTGCCGACAGGCGAATTACCTGTGTCGATGACATTTACACCAAAGGTAAAATCAGGATAATAATCTTTCCTTGCCAGCTCAATGCTCTTTTTATTTTGTGATATTTCAAAATCAAGGGCTTTAAGTTCCGGGTTTTCAACGATAAGCTTTGCAAGCAGATCACGGTCGGTTATATCAACGGCGTTAAATTGAATTTCTGTAGGCCATGGAATTTCTGCTTCAACCGGACGGTTCAAGGCTGAATTAAGCCGGGCAACAATTGGCTTTTGTAAATCGAGCAGCGATCTGTGACGATCTTCAAGCTTGCCCATCTCAACCTGGGCGCGAATAATGTCAGGGTGCGTCCCTGCTGCAGTCTTGTAGCGACTTTGAGCAACGCTTTCAAGATGTTTGATCAAACTGACATTTTCCTTCGTTACGGCAATGCTTTTTGTCAGATAGTAGTATTCGTAGTATGCATCTTTAACCTCAAAGAAAAGCTTAAGCTTGGCTGCTTCATATCGTTGCCTTGCCGCATTGGCTGCCTCTAAGGCAACCCCGCCGCGAAGATCGAGTTTGCCAAACCATGGAAAAGCCTGCGACAGACCGACGCTTTGCCGCTGCGGACCCACCCTTGTTTCTACCTCCTCGATATAATACTTATAATTAAATTTAGGATCCGGCAGTGCCTTAACCTGTGGCACCTGTTCAAAGGCAGCTTTAAATCTATTAAACGCCGCCTCAAGGCCGGGGTTGTTCAATGCTGCATAAGCAAGATAATCTGAAAGCTGCGAAGTGCTGTTAAGTTCCGGCAGTTTTGGTTCATCGACAACAGTATCCCTTGCTGCGATCCTGGGGGCAGCCTTAGGCGAGTTTAAAGTGTACCGGTCAAATTCGTTTTGGTTGTTTTCATTTGCACAACCGGAAACATAAATGAGCAACAAGGCAGACAACGCTGATATCGCTGTAATCTTCTTCATTTAGTACACCTTACTGAATTAAGTCGACAGCACGAAAATGTTTACACTTATTGTATTTTTCGGCTATTACTTGCGTTTTTAATCAAAAATAGAGGGCCGGAAGTGGAGAAGAGGTGCCTCCCGACCCTAAGCTACAAATACTTTTTCGTGGGCCAGCTATTTATGTTAATACCCGGAACAGAATTATTTTGTAGAAGCCTTTATAAGTCTCATGCGGCACAGGGGGCATGACCCTGGTTTAGACTGTTTGATTTGTGGGTGCATCGAGCACGTCCATATTTCTTGAGGGGCCGGCTGTACCTTTAGCAACTTGGCATCTTTCGCTGCATTGCTAAGCTTATCCCAACTGGCAGGGCATCCTCTGCAACAGAATGCAACTTTTTGACCTTTGTACTCGCGTACAAGGTTTTTGGCTACCTTATCCGGATTTATAGGTGAACCCATGATGGGGCACTTAATATTGGCAAATTCAGGTTTCACAAGTTTACCGATTGCTTGATCTATCATAGCAAACATTCTTTTCGCTTTTGCCAACTCTGCCAAAGCGGTTTTTTTGTCACCCAGTTCTATTGCCTTGATAGCCTTGTCAATAGACTGCGAAACCATTGGAAAATGTCCGGGATGCAACTTCTCAAGGGTTAAAGGCCCTGCCTTTACATGTT
>VRUF01000164.1:6278-6606 GCA_019456245.1 Planctomycetota bacterium
CGGACAGCATGAACTGGCTTTAACCTTAGGAAGCATAGCTACAGTAATTATAGCAATGCCAACAATAACAAGAATTGTCGATGTTTGTTTTTTGCTCATTCTTTTGTTCTCCAAATAAAGTTAACTTTCCATAAACAATAGCGGCGACACATCCCGCCTTTTCTTACAGAACGAGCCAATAAGCCCAAACGTTCCACAAAAATGGTTTTCATGAAATTTTTTCGACATGATGATACTTAGCCAAATAAGGGGCAGAAACCAGAATTAGCCGGATTTCAGTCCAAAAAGATGTAAATACCAAAACCTGCACTTCAAGCCCAGAAGGGGG
>VRUF01000015.1 GCA_019456245.1 Planctomycetota bacterium
CTGTTACGCCGTCGTAAGCAGCCGGTACAGAACGACCGCCGGATACAAGCAACTTGTCTTGGGCCGCGACCATATATCCCTGCGGCGCCACACCGGCAAAGGCCGGACTGCTATGCGGTTGCATGAGGAAAGTGCTACCGCTGCCGCTGTTGCTCCAGACAGCCTTTCCGCTGCCAGCGTCAATTGCGTGGATGAAGGTGCCCATGAACGGCCAGATACCGGCGGCGAAGTATATCTTTCCCCCACGCTCAACAGGGCCGCCGCGAACGGGCCACATACCGATTAATCGGTCGTTGCCGAGGATTTTGTTTTGGCCGGGTCCTCCGAGAAACTTGCCTGCGACAGATCCGTTCTCGGCATTGAGGCAATAGAGATATCCGTCGTCGCTGGCAAAATACAGTTTGCCTTGATACCCAACCGGCGCAAAACGCACGGGGCCGTCGGCATAGAAACGCCATTTTTCCCGGCCCGATCCCGTATCGTAGGCCGTTACACTATCCGAGACCATAGAGCCGACATATAAGGTTTGTCCCATGACGATTGGTTCGTAAGAGGCATCGAACTGCAGCTTATACTGACTATCCGGCCAGGCAGGACGGGGCCGATGCAATTGCCTGGACCATTGCAGGGACAGATCGTCCTCCAGCGTTTCTGAGGTGGCTGCGCCTCGACCGGCGTCATGCCGCCACATGGGCCAATCACCACCGCGTGCAAGACCAGGAAAAAGAAATCCGCAAAGAACAAGCAGTTGCAAGGGGCCTAAAGCCAAAACCAGAATAGACGACTCTCTCGAAATCTTCATTGCACTTTTCATTTCTTCAGAACTAATATCTCAGCCCGCTTGCGCTACCGAGCATCTTTTCTAATAGAATATCAAATTGCACTCAAAAATTCAAGGTCTCCCTCTGAAATCCAGCTTTTTAGCAATTCTCGGCCGGTAAACCTATTTTCATTGCTCTTCAGGTTGGTAACAGTTATAATGAAATCTTGTACGTGAGATTAAATTAGCGATAAAACAATGCCAATTGAGGGTGAAAATGCCAGAATTATTTATTGATGAAAATTACAAATCTGTATTGTCCCTGCGGGAAACCGAAACAGCCATCAAGTTCATTAAGGATACTTTTCAGGAGCAGTTATCCAATGAGCTTAATCTCCAAAGAATTTCATCCCCATTCTTTTTACAAAAAGGCTCAGGAATAAACGATGATTTGAACGGTATTGAGAAAAAGGTGTCGTTCCAAATACCCGATGCCGAAATGGCTGAAGCCGAGTGTCTTTTTTCGCTGGCCAAGTGGAAACGAATGGCTCTGGCAGAATATGGGTTTGAACATGGTGAAGGCTTATATACTGACATGAATGCACTAAGGCCTGAAGAGGTGTTGGATAATATACACTCTATATATGTGGACCAATGGGATTGGGAGCGAATTGTAAGCAAAGAAGAAAGGCACTTGGATTTCTTAAAAGAGATAGTCAGGAAAATATATAGTTCGCTCAAATCTACTGAGAAGGCTGTTTGCGAAAGATTTACTAAAGTAGCTCCGTTGCTTCCGGAAGAGATAGTCTTTATACATACGGAAGACCTGGCCGAAAAATACCCCGATCTGTCTCCTCCAATGCGGGAGAATAAGGTAGCTAAGGAACACGGGGCTGTATTCATCATAGGAATAGGAGCAGAGTTACCGGAAGGCACGGCACATGATGGTCGGGCGCCTGACTATGATGATTGGATTACCCTAAATGGCAATGGCAAGCGAGGGCTTAACGGAGATATATTTGTGTGGAATCCTGTTCTGCAAAGAGGATTCGAGCTTAGTTCGATGGGCATACGGGTTGATAAAAAAAGTTTGATGGAACAGTTGAAAATTCGCAACTCTCTTGAGCGAGCAGAACAACAGTGGCATAAGAGGTTGTTAAACGATGAGTTCCCATTGACTGTCGGAGGAGGAATCGGTCAGTCAAGGCTGTGTATGTTTTACTTACAAAAATTGCATATAGGCGAAGTTCATGCCAGCATCTGGCCCGATGAAACCGTGAAACGATGTAAGCAGGCAGGGGTTAGATTGTTGTAAGACTAATATCCTAAAAAAGCTTAACTTTAGTGATCGTAACATTGCCTGAAGAATCCGCACCACCCTTGCCTTTTAGAACAACTCTGAACCGGATCGAATCTTTCTTTCGGCTTGGTGTTGCTGTTATATTGACATTAAATGTATTTGGCTTATCAAGGGCTTCGGAAAAACCGGCTGCTTCGATACCGTTGAGAATCAGTATAACCGATTTGAATTCCAACGTATTTTTGCCGGCGACCTGATTGAAAACCACTTCATACTGTTGCGGCATATCGATAAATGGTGAAAGATCGAATTCCAGCTCGGACCATTCTGTAGAGATGTCATTTGAACTCCACTCAAACGCGATCTGCTCGTGCTGAGAGTTTTTACCCGGCACAACTGTTGGTTCGGTTTTAACGTCTTTTGACGTATCATAAACAGCCAGTTTTCGGATAACCGGTTTTGCCGCCGATTTTGTTACACGTATCCGCACCGCATCGACAGCTACAGGGGCAAACTGGTCGATCTTTTTATGTCCTATCGAAATCCCCTCGGCGATCTTCTTCCACTGACCGTCGATTAAGCCTTCGATGACATATTGGCGAACTCGCTCGCCCCTGATAATATCCTCCATAATAATCGCATGATCGATCACGGTCGCCTTATCAAGCGTAATCTCAATGATTTCGCCTTCGCCGCTGGTTTCGGCGATGCTCTTGCCGAATCGGCGTTTGATCTCTGCGCCAAACTCGGCTGCACGTTTGATATCGGATTGTGGCATTTGGCCGGATTTGTCCGGAGCTATATTCAGCAGCAGCACGGAACTGTGACCGACCGAGTTGTAGTACATATCCATAAGCTTATCGACACTCTTTAGAGTGTCTGCATTATAACTGTTCCAAAACCATTTACTGCGAATACGGCAATCAACCTCATTTGGCAGCCACTTGTCACCATCCGGATCGCCATGTCGAGCAGTGGACAGACCGGCCTGAACAATAGGGTCAGCTGAATTGACCGAGTTCCAGGCTGGATAAGGCGCGTAACCGCTTTCATTGCCGACCCAGCGAATCGTTGCAATAGGGCTCTGAAAAACCATCGCATTGGGAGCATATTTTTTGACAATGTCATCCACTTTCACAACATTGCCGCCGTCGAACCAGACTTCCATCATTTCTCCATAGCCGCTTAGAAGTTCGGTCCACTGCTGTCGGTAGATAATGCTGTATTTTTCCTGCACTTCGGCATCGTTTGATTTGCCGCCGTGGCCTATTTTTTTCCAGAAATCCGCCGGGCTGATATAGATACCCAGTTTCATACCTTTCTTGCGGCAGGATTTTGCCAGTTCGGCGACGATATCGCCTTTGCCGTCTTTGTACGGAGAGTTTTTGATGCTGTACTCGGTAGTATCCGTTTGCCACAAACAAAATCCACCGGCGTGTTTGGCAACGAGAATAATATATTTTGCGCCCATAGATTCTGCCGCAGCTACCCATTGATCGGTATCCACATTAGGCGGATCGAACATTTGTGTGTATTCCATCTTCGGGTATTTGTCGGTGTTCTTATCCTGCCATGTTTCAATACCAAAGCAGATAAACATGCCGATCTCATCATCCATCCATTCAACCTGCGCCGGCGTTGGTTTGGCAAGTTTTTTCACCTCGACATCCTTTTTATCCGGCACAACTGCTGTTTCAGTCTTAACGTCTTTTGACGTATCGTAAACAGCCAGTTTTCGGATAACCGGTTTTGCCGCCGATTTTGTTACACGTATCCGCACCGCATCAACAGCTACAGGAGCAAACTGGTCGATCTTTTTATGCCCTATCGAAATCCCCTCGGCGATCTTCTTCCACTGACCGTCGATTAAGCCTTCAATGACATATTGGCGAACTCGCTCGCCCTTAGTAATATCCTCCATAATAATCGCATGATCGATCACGGTCGCCTTATCAAGCGTAATCTCAATGATATCGCCTTCGCCGCTGGTTTCGGCGATGCTCTTGCCGAATCGGCGTTTGATCTCTGCGCCAAACTCGGCTGCACGTTTGATATCGGATTGTGGCATTTGGCCGGATTTGTCCGGAGCTATATTCAGCAGCAGCACGGAACTGTGACCGACCGAGTTGTAGTACATATCCATAAGCTTATCGACACTCTTTAGAGTGTCTGCATTATAACTGTTCCAAAACCATTTACTGCGAATACGGCAATCAACCTCATTTGGCAGCCACTTGTCACCATCCGGATCGCCATGTCGAGCAGTGGACAGACCGGCCTGAACAATAGGGTCAGCTGAATTGACCGAGTTCCAGGCTGGATAAGGCGCGTAACCGCTTTCATTGCCGACCCAGCGAATTGTTGCAATAGGGCTCTGGAAAACCATCGCATTGGGAGCATATTTTTCCACAATGTCATCCAATTTCACAACATTGCCGCCGTCGAACCAGACTTCCATCATTTCGCCATAGCCGCTTAGAAGTTCGGTCCACTGCTGCCGGTAGATATTGCTGTATTTTTCCTGAACCTCAGCATCATCTGATTTGCCGCCGTAGCTTGTTTTTTGCGAGAAATCCGCCGGGCTGATATAGATACCCATCTTCATACCTCTCTTGCGGCAGGATTCTGCCAGTTCGGCGACGATGTCGCCTTTGCCGTCTTTGTACGGAGAGTTTTTGATGCTATACTCAGTGGTATCCGTTTGCCACAGACAAAATCCACCAGGGTGTTTGGCAACGAGGACAATATATTTTGCGCCCATAGATTCTGCCGCAGCTACCCATTGATCGGTATCGACATTAGGTGGATCGAACATTTGTGTGTATTCCATCTTCGGGTATTTGTCGGTTTCCTTATCCTGCCATGTTTCAATACCAAAGTGGATAAACATGCCGATCTCATCATCCATCCATTCAACCTGTGCCGGCGTTGGTTTGGCAAGTCTTTTCACCTCGACTTCATTACATCCGGCAAATAACAACGATAAGAAAATTAGAACGATAACTATTCTACGGGTATTCATTTTGACACACTCCTGAAACTAAGTTCAATTATTTACTCAAACTGACCGATAGTCACAATAACAATAGCTATTGTAGTTGTCAAGCGGTCTTGGGACCATTAAAAAAAGGTAACTAAAGGTTCCGGGGGGCGGGGTGTTGAAAAAGTCCATTTAATCCTGTATAATCTTGCCATCGTTGTTAATCGTTTTCAAGGATGGTTAGTTAAAAGGACTATAACAGACATGGACAAAAGAGAACGTATTGAACGAGCTTTGAATTTCGATTCACCTGACCGGGCCCCTTATGTGGATAGTTTTCAGCATGCAGGACTTATACATCACTTCACGGATAAATCCGATAGCCAAAGCTGGACGACGCCGCAGGTAATCGAGTTGGCGTCAAAGGTTGCCGACATGGTGCAGGGGTGGGGACTCGGGTCTTCGCTTTCAACGGGTCAGCGTTCCCTTGACCGGCACGGTATTACATGGGAAACGAACGGTTGGTATTCGAATCTTGTCGCGAGGCCATTCAAGACAGCCGATGAATTCGCGGTAATTCTCGAAAAGGAAATAAAACGCCTCCGGCACTCTATGCCGGACTATCCCGACACTGAGCAGAAGATGTATCTCGACGACGACCTGCTCATGTCCCCGGTAAAGACTTTCAGAGAAACTTTCCAGAGGTATCTCAAGGATCTTAATGGTACGGTTCTGATGTATCCCGATGTCAGCCCAGGTTTCGATCATGTTTACACGCTTGGCGGCTGGGAGATATTTACGGAGATGTTTTTTGATCTCCAGGAGGTATTGATCGACTATATGGAGGCGATGACATCTTTGCAGATCCAGCGGGCACATGCTATTGCCGATTGCGAATTATCGCCGGTTGTGCTGATAGCCTGTGACATTGCCCATAAGCAAGGGCCGCTCGTTTCGCCCGGGTTTATGGCAAAGGAATATTTCCCGCGTGTAAAACGCATCGTTGATGCTTATGGCGAACACGGTGTAAAGGCCTTTTATCATTCTGAGGGCAACCTCTGGCAGATGATGGACGACCTTGTTGCGACAGGTATCGTCGGGATAAATCCACTCGAGCCGCACAGCAGCATGGATGTAAAGGATGTACGGGCAAGGTATGAAAAGCTGGTACTCTGGGGTGGCGTCGATAATAGCTTCATGCTTGTTGACGGGGTACCGGAAGATGTACGCCGGCGAGTCGAAGAGCTTAAAGAATTCGGCAAAGACGGAGGGATGCTTATAGGATCGACCGGCCAGATACATCCGGCATGTAAGCTGGAAAATCTGCTGGCAATGATAAACACTGCCCACGGCAGAAAAATATAGGGAAATAAAAAATAGCGAATTGCACTTGTGCAATTCATCAAATCTCATTTAACCCCCTGCCTTCAGGCCGGGGGTAAGGGCCCAAAGGGCCCGCACTAACCACCACAATAAAGAGTACCGATACAAAAACCTCCACGCAACAGAAAATAAAAATGGAGATTGCCTGCGGTAATCATCCGCTTAATTTTTTCCTATGAATTGCTCTTTTTTCGTATCCAGATCGAACTGCCAGCTCCGGTCAATCCCGTCTGTTCTTGATAAAATTCCGGAAAGCAGGAAAAAAGGTATTGGTTGAACTGCAGTATTTCAAAATGATCGTTGTACTGCAGAAATGCCCGTAAGAGATACGCTTCGTTCCATGCACGACCAAGCTCGATCCAAGCCAGAGGATATTCGAAAGGCCAATAAATGTCGTGAAAGTGAATGATAACGCCGGGATTTAGAAGCGGGAGAATATTAAAAAAAATGTGATTGACATCACTGCCGATTTTCGTAACGTGCGAGGAATCAATAAAGAGAATATCATTTTTCTGCAACTGCTGAAAATAGGATATGGGGATGTCCTGTGCTGGTTTTTCAAAAATTGTACATCTGGTCCTGTCATCTTCTTTGAGTAACCCGTGTAATCGCTCGGGGTTAGGCTCAATAAACGTCAGTTCCATTTGATGGTTCATAAAGCGTTCATTGGTGTCAAGCATAAGAGCGGACGTATGACCTGAGCCGATCTCAATGATTCGTTTAGGCTGAAAGTGTCTGATCATCCCAAACAGCATGAGACCGCTGCCAAAACCAAACATGTCGTTTTCATGATAACGGAAATCCTCTGACGGCTCCGTTGGAAACTTAAAATCGGGGAAATGCTTTGCCACTTCACGAAGGAGTGCTTTTTGGGAATTCTCTTGAATGTCGACATCAGAAGACAGCGTAACTTTTTCAGGATACAGTGTTTCTCTGTTCGATTGCACCCAGTCTATATCCGGCACTGGAGAATAAAAATGCCCGGGCGATATATGCAGAAACAGCTTACGATAATGCTTTCGCCAATAGAAGAAATCATAAATTAACCCATAAATTAAGCCTATGGGAGGAATTTTTTTTATTAGATCTTTAATTTTCATTTGGTCCCCTTTCAATTTAGGATGTGCCTATTTTACAGAATTGAATAAGAATATCAATAACAACTTTGGGCCATTTTATTTAAACACATTTTTCCCGATAAGAATTAAAGGAAGCACTACCTGCGAAGATGGAAAGGCCCGCATTCCAAACCTAATGATTAACGACCAACGACCATGTAAATCAAAGGCTCCTGATCCCTTTAATTCTCCTCAATTAATAGGGCTTCCAAATCAACTTACCTGTATTCCAAGAGAATGGCATACCTCTATCAATACCTGATTTATGCCCCCTCTATTTATTCCCTTAAGGCTCATCCTTAACATCTTATGTTTCTTCAGATGATTTTTTAATCTTTTCATTAGACTAACTCTTTGCGTCCATGTTGGAGATGTTTGTATCTTCTCATACTCTGGTGGTCGATCTAACCCGAAATATTTAAACGTAGTATGAATTTCACTCCACCGTTCCATGTCCCTGTTGTATTCCTCTCCCCTACACTTTGCATACCTTACCCAGATATTGTGTTGGCGAACTTTTCTTCTAAAATCCCTAACTAAGGCATCTGTCCAACCACCTTTGGAGTGAATGTAATAATCTTTCTTAGTTTGCCCTTTTTTGTATTTTCTGGGATTATAATTATCGTGTACTGCCTTTAAAGGCCTATATCTACAGTCATTTATTTGCACTCCCCATTCCGCGCAATACGCTAATTTCTCCAACATCTTTTCATAAGGCATGTCATAATTATAAATCATAAAGATCGCAATATTCCCCGGCTGATACCCTGCCGAAACAAGTACATCTATCTGCTTTTTGATTGCGCGATGTCCTGCAACTGAATTATCCCAGGCAATCCTGATATTTTTAAACCTGGCTCCTTTTATCAACTCCGCAAGCCGTGGCCTTCTCTGTAACAACCGCCCATCAAATCCACTTTGTGACTCATAGCTAACCGGCCTGCTATTTACTCTTACATTGGCAAGTTCTATGAGCACATTATCTATATCGCCATGAGCGAGAAAATTATTGTCAAAGAAAAGAACCTTACTTTTTCCTACTGCAACAATTTCTCTGGTGAGTTCATCAACAGGTTTATCATAGCGTTTTCTTTCTATCCGCCATGTCCCACAAAAACTGCATCTTCTGATACAACCCCGCATTGCATGTGTCACATGCTGCTCGACATCTTCATCAAGCAATGAATAGTCTGGATAACAATTTTCGGCATCTTTATGCAATCCAGTTTGACATTGCACATCATATTCTGCCAACTTATCCTTAAAATATTTCTTTCTGTGATGCAATGTTGCATAAATCCCTCCTAAAGCAATCTCTGCATTAGGATACAATTTCCTGTAATGTTCTATCGCCTCCCAAACATAACTCGACCAGTAAGTAAAGATAGAAGTGACAAATATATGTGAAGGCTCAAACTCAATGTCACACCTCTCCTTATTTCCCCGAACCAACTTCACAACCGAACCTTGTGCCATATAGAATGCGCCAAGCTTAAGCAGTCCAATAGGAACAAAATTCCTATGAATAGATCCTGCCTGATTCTTGCTCTTGTTAGGATACGGAAAACTAGGCTCTACTAATAATATATTCATTATGCTTCCACTAAACCGTATTCGATATCTAATGCGAAAGCGAGATTCTCAAGCTTATCCTGATACAGTTCATACCCTACTGTTCCATCTTTCATCTCTGACGAGTTTCCCCACTCAACGTGAACGCAAGCTCCCTTTGTGTTCACTATGTAAGACCTAATATATGTAAGGGGGTCGATATCGCCTTTTCTTTTGTAGTTGTCCCATGTATCTATGTATATTAGCAATGCCGCCATAGGTAATACTCGACCATCAACAGGAATCAGCTTTAACTTTTCAAGCTCTTTCCATTTCTTCCAATCATGCAGCATAATCGCCAAAGCTGCAGGTGCCGCATGGGTAAGCACAAATGTCTTATTCTTGCGCCAACTTGCAGCCTTACATTTCTCCGCAATATCCGCAAAAAAATCAAACCCACTTATAATAGCGTGACTATCTAAATTTTCATAGATTTTTATCCATTCATCTAGAATTTTGTCCGATTCCTCATCATCCAATCCGCCACCATCCCAATTATCACCATTATAGCCTTGGGCTACATACGCGCCAAAAGAACCCAAAATTCTCTTTGCTGCGATATACTGACTTGATGCCCACATTCTATCATCTATTTCCATATCAAATGAAACATTTAAAAATTCGCCTTGGCCAAAACTATTGTCAACATGTTTTTGGACTACTTTTTTTTCTTTGGGCTTTCCAATATCGTGAAAAATTGCAGTTAATAGCCATGAATATTCCACACAAAGTTTTTCAATTGGACCTATGCAACATCTTTTATGTGCAGCAAGAAAATGATCGTAAAAGTCATTTATGACAGGGCATCCGGAAAGAAATACCCTAAACGAATGAAAAACATGATCGCTAAAATCTGGATCGCTTAATTTAAAAAGTTTTTCAAAGTGTTCAAGTTTCATGAAATGTTTTATGCTGTTTTTAAATGCAGGATGAAAAGACAATAATTCATCAATTGTTGAATGCACCAACTTTAAGGTTTTCTCCTTATCATTCCCAAGTTTTTCTACAGCACCAATGAAATTGTAAATAGTTTTATTAAAACATAATCGTGATAGATTCTTGTTTTGATTTAATATTGCCTTTGGAAACCAGCCATCTTCTAATGGCAACTCATTTTGTTCTATACTACTATCAAAATCACTCCTTACAATAGTTTGAATCCCCATCCCTGGAATTATAATTTTAAAGCCCATATTAGTTTCAATACAATACCTTGCTATTCCAGGATTATCTTCGTAGCCTTCTTCTAAGGTAATAATTACAACTCGAAAATTTCCATGATCACTTAACAATTTTTCCACAATTTTATTATATTGAAACCTCGGAATCGTACCACTTAATATCACATCTATTGCTAAAAAGCGATTTTGGCTTTCATTGAACAATAAACGATCTGGAACCCAGCGTTGCCCCTTTAACCATGATGGCACAGTCGTTACGATTTCATAACCAGGAAATGAATCTTTAATATGGTCTTTAATTAGCTTTCCTGTCTTCTTCATTTCTCTCCCTCTATCATATGAGCCTAGCAAGCTGTCGGAGTTTATTGTTAACTGTTGCCTTTAGTGATTCTAATATCTTTTTGAGTTCCTTTGACTTTTTGTTATAGGCAATTACTTGGCCAGCTTCCACTTGTTCGATCATTGGGCTTAAACGATCGCATGCTTCTATTATCTCATTTGCAAGTTCAAGTTGATCCTTGGGTGGAGGAAATTTTTTGTCATAGGCCATTTTAATAACTTCAGGAGAAATATCAGGACCATTGATAAATGCTCCAAAAAGTTTTTTTGCCACACTTCTTTCTTCCTTTGTCTTAGCCCTTTTGAAAATAGGCAGCATATTATCAATAAGAGCACGTGTCGGTTTAATTACCTTTTGACGGGCTTTTTCAGCTAAAGATTCTCTTACCTTTCTAGCTCCCAATTCTTTAAGGAAACTCGGGTAATGTAGGGAGAGTTGCTCTACAAAGCTAGCCTCAAACTGAACGATATGACTCCATTTCAGTTTCCCATCATCGATTTCTTTCAACACTTTCTCCGGATAGTGAATGCCTCGTTGTAAATCTTCCAATTGTGTATCAGTGCACCCAGTAAGCGACTGTAGTTCCTCTAGCAGTTCCTTATCACTTTCCCATTTCTTGCTCCTCCTAAGTTCTTTCCTGATTGTCTTGAAAGACCTTACAATTGCCACTGGTTTCCACTGCTTTCTAAGCATGTGAATATGAAATGCCTGTACTCTTTCACCCATCTTGTCTTCAGTGGTAGCAATATGAGCCGGGATTTCATTAACATTGGTCGCAAGTGCTGCACGAAGCCGCCTCTCGCCATCAACTAAAATGTAATTATAACCTTCCCTCTCGTCATTTTCATGCACAACAATTGGAACGAGTACACCAAACTGAGCAACAGAGTCCTTTAGCTGTTCAAATGATTTATCCCTCTGTATTTCAGCTGCGCTTTCGCCTCTAGGGTTTTCCCGGTTGAAGGCAATTTCTTGTGGGTTAACCTCTACAAGTCTGTATTTTTTTCTAGCCATAGTTACTCCTAGTTATCAAAGGTCAATAAAATGTCTCTGATACATTTTTTCCATCACCACATTTAAAAAATCAAAAAAACATCGGCCCAGCCGACTTCACAAATAATTTCAATATTCCCACACTCAGTTGTCGGCTCCACCAACCACAATACAACTAAAACCAAATATATCAACAACAAAATTCCCCCTCCTTTTTCTTTTCTTTGAATTTTAAAACTGCGAAATCTGCGGCTAAAATATCTTTTATAAAATCGCCCTCGCCTCCGGCGATTCCCGCTTGTCGCGGCGTAGTTTTAACGAAGCCGGATCCCCTTTTTCCCATTCCCTTTTTCCTTTTCCCTATGTTAAGTGTCTACGATTCTTCTGCAAAAAAACACGTCTTTTACTTACAAAAAAATTCAGTTTTGCAAAAAAATGCAAAAAAATGCGCGCTTTTGCGCACTTTTTCAAACCCGCCCAAAACACTGCATTTTTCTGCAGTTTTTTGCAAAATATGCACAAAACGCCCCTTTCAACTCTAATTCTCGTTGGAATGGCCGTTTTTTTCTGCTATACTCTCAGCATGGAAATTCGGGATGCAAAAGTTACAGACGTACCATTTATTCACGCCCTCATTTCGTCCTATGCCCAGCTGGATCGCATGTTGTTTCGTTCCCACGCTGACATCTACGAAAACCTCCAGCAGTTCAAAGTTGCCATAGACAACAACACCCCAATCGCCTGCTGCGCACTCCAGGTAGTATGGAAAGACCTCGCCGAGATAAAATCCATTGCCGTAGATAAGTCCTTTGCAGGCAAGGGGATAGGAAGGGAGTTGGTCGAAGCTCATCTCGCTCAGGCAAGCGATTTGGGTCTAATAAAAGTATTCACCCTAACCCTTGAACCAACTTTTTTCGAAAAGATCGGCTTTGAAATCATCCACAAGGATAAGCTCCCAATGAAAGTCTGGTCAGATTGCGCAAGATGCTCAAAACAGGATCATTGTGACGAAACAGCCATGATTTACAGTGTTCACAGTTGAAACTCCCCGTTCATTCGCGGCTAAGTGCCTTTACAACAACAAGTTACAGTTTTGCTCGCGAGATCTTACTACCTTCAGGGGTATATAAAATATCCTAACCCCCGGAAAACAAACAACTTACAACTATTACCTCCAACCAGCAAACCACGACTCACGAGTTTTCAAGTCTTTTAATTTTCTTAGTCTCGGCAAAGCCGAATCCACAACTAAGAACTACCAACTAACAGCTAATAGCTAATCATCCAACTTGTCTTTTTTGGAAAAGTGCGACTGCCATAAACAGTATGCCGGAGATGTAAAGTCCGGCGTACAAAATACTTGTGAGAATATAGCTTGCCGGTATCACACTGCCTTCATAGATGGCATCGCTGATCCAGAACACCTGAAGATTGGGAATAAATACCCGTACGACATGCCCCCAAATCTGCCCGTGCGGATAGCTGGTAATGATCTTCATATAAAGATACTCGCTGATAAGACCAAATAAGAACGCTCCAACGCAGAAAATCAGCGTTAACACTATGTTAAACCGCGTTGAGAACATTATCGCAAGCGACACAAGCACCAAAATCGCAAGCAGCAGCAAAAGCGATGCGTTGACATCAAAAAGCGACATTTGGTTATTGGCGGGGTTAAAAGTCCAGCCCTTGTCAATACAAAGCAGAAATGACATGGCAAATGTTGCGAAAATCGACGTCAAAACTATCGCGGTCGCCGGAAAATTCCAGTCATAAGAGTAGTTGAGAAAAGCAGTTATGAATAATACGGCAGTCACCGTCACCGAAGCTGCTACTATCACAGTCCAGTCATGCGTATCGGTTGCAGCTTCAAGCACCCCATGCCTGACAACCATAAGGTACGCCAAAGTACAAATATAATGAGCAAGACTTACCGCTGCAGAAACCCCAAGGAATTTACCGATAATGAAAGTAGGTCGGCTGATCGGTTTGGAAAGGATAGTTGTTATCGTTTTTGTTTCAATTTCCTCCGTTACAGCCCCTGAAGCCGCGAAAATAGCTATGAACAAACCGGTGAGAAATAACGTAGAAAGCCCAATCTCGCGTAGGAATTTTGTGTCTTCATCCAGCGAATACATAGTTATTGAAGGACTTAGAAGAAACATTAAAAGTGCAAAACAGAGGATAACAGCATAAATAGGCTGTCTCAGGGTTTCAGTGAAGGTGTTTGCGGCGATTGTAAGTAGTTTGTTAATCACGACTTCTTTTCCTGAATTTGTTTTTGAAACTTAAGCTTATAGCATTGTTACTTAAGCTATCTATCTGTTATAGTATATCTCATGTATTTTGTAAAGAAATGCTTTGAACAATGACGAATAATACTATTCTATATACCAACGGCAGTATTTTTTTATACATCAAGCCGCAGTATTATTATCAAAGCGGTAAATCGTTTTTCTATACATTGAATATTAGCGTCTTGTTCATTTGAACCGGGAATTGCGTAATGCACATATCATCTAAACGGGCTGAATACGTAGCGTTAACCGCGGCGGTGCTTAGCATTGTCTTTTTTGTCGCAAGTCTTGTTATAGCCGGACTTAGCCACGCACACGCGGTATCTTTTCTTGGCTGGCAGATCCTTGGCGGCGCCATTATCTGGTTGGTGCTTACGGTGGTTTTTCATCAGAGAAGTTTGGCCGAGCGTGAAAAACGTGACATGTCGCTTGCTGAAAAGGATCGAGTTTCCGATACTATTTTTCAGTCAAGTTCAAACCGTCAGGCAATGTTCACCACTGCCCAGCGTCAGCTTGAGGTTATGGAAAAATATTTTATGCCGGTCTTTTCTGTGATAATCGCGGCATACCATATTGTTATCGGGTGGCTTTGTCTTGCAAAGTTTACGAATCCGGCGAGCGTAAGCGACGATCTTAACAACGCGCTTCTGTATTCGATATTTGTCGCACTGATCGCATTTATCAGTTTTCTTTTCTCTCGTTATGCGACAGGTTTGAGCGCGGACGAACATTACAAACCTCTTCGCGCCGGCGGCAGTATCCTTTTGGCAACTTCGATGCTATCTCTTTTTGTCTGGATAAGCCTGGCATTCGGTCATTTTAAATTTACAATCGGCCTGACTATTCTCGGTTATGCCATTCCTATCCTTATGATCATCCTTGGTATCGAAACGGTTCTTAATCTTGTGATGGATGTTTACAGGCCTCGTATCAAAGGCCAATATTCACGAGCAGCTTTTGACAGCCGTTTGCTTGGTACGATCAACGAACCGGGCGGGATACTTCATACTTTTTCCAGCGCGATCGATTATCAGTTCGGTTTTAAAGTTTCACAGACATGGTTTTTTCAACTTTTGGGCAAAGCAATTATCCCGCTTGTGATGATAGGTTTGTTGGCATTGTATTCATTGAGTTGTTTGATCATAGTAGCTCCGGGCGAGCAAGCGGTAATCGAGCATTTCGGTTCTTTCGACAGGATCGCAGAGCCTGGTCTTAACTGTAAATTACCCTGGCCATTCGAGAAGGCATACAAGCATCCGACCAGTCTTGTCCAGCAGATCGACATCGGTTTTGTCGAAAGCGCAGACGAAGACGATAAGGGCAAACCAAAATCGTTTGTCTGGGGAGAAAAACATTACGACGAGGAGTATGAGCTTCTTATAGCGGCAAGTTCCGATACTGCTTACGGAGAAGGAGAGGGGGGTACTGTTCCAGTCAGTTTAGTTATTGCGGCGATACCGGTTCAATACATAATCAATGATCTTGAGGCATTTCTTTACAATAATTACGATGCCAAGGGGATGCTTGAAGCAATATGTTATCGCCAGATAACTCAATATGCTGCCAGTTCGACCATCGAAACAGGCGGTGTTTCCGAGAGTATTCTCGGTGCAGGGAGAAAGCAGGCAGCCGAGGAGCTAAAGGCGGGTATTCAGAAAGAAGCCGACGATTTCGGACTTGGCATGGAAATAGTATTCCTCGGACTTCAAGGCGTTCATCCACCTGTGGAAGTTGCGAAGGAGTACCAGGATGTTACGGGTGCAGTTCAGGAAAAACAGGCGATTATCATGGCTGCTGAGGCAGGGCGAAACAGTATACTGTCTATGCTTGCCGGTTCTGTGGAAGAGTCGAACAGGCTTTATGATATGGTCGCGGGCCGGGATGAGGCATCTGGCGACAAGCTTAACGAAGCTTTAAAGCAGGCAAGCGGAGATATTGCAAAGCGGCTTAGCGATGCATCGGGTTATGCATTTAAAAAGGCAGCTTTGGCGAAGGCGGCAGGTGAGAGGTTCCAAAGTCAGGTGAAGGCTTTTGAGGCTTCGCCAAAGATATATACGCAGGTTCTTCGGCTTGAGATGCTGGAGGAGGCGCTTAAGGATATCAGGAAATATGTTGTTCTTGTAGAAGGCGATGACAGAGAGGTATATATTATCGATCTTCAGGAACAAGCGGCATCTAGCCTTTATGATATGCAACTGGAGACTTTTGGAAACTGACCTGTCGGTCAGTTTTGAAATGTCTAATGATTAATGTCTAATGAAGGATTCGCCTTCGGCGAAGCTAATATATTTATAGAAGGGCACACAGAAAATGAAGAATGTATCTATCTTGGTTTTCATAGTAATCATTGCGGGGCTTTTGGTACTTAGTATGGTTTCTTTCCAGGTTCGTGTGACCGAAAGCGCGTTGGTTACGCGGTTTGGCGAAGTTAAGCGTACGATTACCGAACCGGGTTTCTATTGGAAGCTTCCGGGCCTGATCGAGAAGGTTAGAAAGTTCGATTCACGTGCGTATCTGTTCAAAGGTGTCCTGGAAGAGACCCCGACCCGCGGTGGGGATCCTATTACGGCGACGAGCTATGTTGTGTGGAAGATCGGCGATCCCCAGAAATATCTGGAACGTGTAACCGATAAGGTCGGCGCTGAAAAGCAGCTTGAGAGCATGCTTCGAAATACTCAGAATACGATTATCGGTCAGCATTATTTCAGCGATTTTGTGAATTCAGATCCCAAGCAGGTTAAGCTTGCCCAGATCGAAAGTGAAATATTGCAGAGCCTTAAAACAGAGGCGAGTGACAACTATGGTATCGACATTCAGGCAGTGGGGCTAAAGCAGCTTGGGATAAGTAAAGAAGTGACGGCGAAGGTCTTTGATCGTATGAAGAAAGACCGCGAGCGCGAAAAGGCAGAGATAATTTCTCAAGGCAATGCCGAGGGTATCAGGATCACAACGGAAGCAGAGCGAAAACGAAACGAGCTTCTTGCGATAGTCGAATCACAGGCTGAAGCAATCCGCGGAGCAGGGGATGCAGAGGCTGCGAAATATTACAAGATGCTGGAATCAAACCCGAAACTTGCGATGTATCTTCGAAATATCGATGCACTTAAGAAAATACTGAAAGAAAAGTCAACTATCGTTCTCGGGCAAGAGATGGATATTATGGAACTGCTTAAGGGAGTGCCGGAGATTAAAAGCGGGGAATAGGGAATAGGGAAAGCAAAAGCGAATAGCCAATACTCAACACGGAATGGCCAATGATGAAGGAACTGCAAAAACAAAATAAAAAAAGTTTTTTTGAATATGAGTGAATTTTATGACAGATGAAAATATTGACAATGATTTGAATAGTTCAGAAAGCGGAGACATTTTTAACGAGTCTTCTGATGTTGGTGTTCAGTCGCTTACCGATGCTTTGAAGAAGAGTTTTGTGGTTCTTAAGATCATCATGCTTGTTGTTGTTGTTCTTTTTGTTGCGAGCGGAATCTTTAAGGTTCAGTATGACGAACAGGCATTGATACTGCATTTCGGCGAAGTTAAAGGCGATGAGTTCGAGGATCGGATTCGTTCCAGCGGTTTGTACTATTCTTTTCCGAAACCGATCGATGAGATCGTTCGGATACCAGTAACGAAAAGCCAGGAGCTTTTGATCAAGTCATTCTGGTATTTCCAGACACCTCAGCAGGAGCTGGCAGGTGACAGCGGACGTGCGGGGCCGCAACTGGATCCTCTTATAGACGGTTATTGTATTACCGGAAGCGAAAGTTCGATAGGATCGGCTGCGGATTACGGTATTCTTCACGCGAAGTGGAACATGGTTTATACTATTGCCGATATCGAATCGTTTTTCAGTAATATTTATTACAGGGCTCCGAATCCTGGAGAGGATTTTTACGATGTTGTGGAAGAGGACGTTGTTCCATTGCTGAAAGCTATCGCAGAAGATGCGATAGTAACGACGACGGTTAACTACAGTATCGACGATGCTATCAGTAACCGGCTTCCTATCGTTACCGAAGTGAAACGTCGTCTGCAGGATAAACTCGACAGCATCAACAGCGGTATCAAAGTGGATGCGATGCAGATCACGTCGCTTACGTGGCCGAGGCAGGTTGACAATGAATTCGAGGCGGCAAGCAAGGCAAGTCAGGAAAGCCAGGAAATTGTTACCGCGGCAAAGGGTTATGCCGAAATGCTGCTGAACGAAACCGGCGGAGCCAATGCCGAGAGGATACTTGCAGAATTGAAAGCGGACGGACTTAGCGAAGAGAAAAGAATAGTTCTTTTGTCACAGCTTTCAGGTACGGCACAGGCGAGGATATCGGCGGCACGGACGTACAGGACCGAGGTTGTCGAACGAGCGCGTGCAAATGCGGATTACCTTGCGAAGCTATTGCCGGAGTTTGAGAAAAGGCCCGAGCTTGTACTTGGGAAGCTTCATCAGGAGGCGATAGAAGAGATCATGTCTAATGCCGACGAAAAGTTTTTTATACCATCGGGCAAGGGCGACGAGATACGGATACTGATTAATAGGGATCCTGCTATCGAGAAGGAGAAGAGGAAAAAACAGGCAGAAGAGAAGTGAAAATACTAAATCCTAATACCTATCCATGCTTCGTTTGATAACTATGCAGGACAAGAATTCTAAACAAATACAAAATCCTAAATATAAAATTCAAAACGTAAGATCGTTTACGACGGTAATATTAGCGGTCGATCTGGAATACTTATAACGCGGTAACAGTTTGAGATTTTAAAATATGGCGCATAAACATTTGAATATTAAGGAACGTGAACTTTCTCACGAGGAAAGCACTAAAGGTAAGCGTATTCGTGTAAGCCTTGCTATGCTTGGCACACTTGCCGGCGGTGTTCTTCTTATTATAAGCCTTGTCGCGAAACTTCCTTTCCTTTACGGTAAGGAAAACGAGGTTGTGGAACTTGCGGCGATGGTAGGTGCAGTTCTGTTGGGACTTCCGGTTGTGTGGCATGCGATCCGTTGTATGATACACGGTCATATGCATATGGACGAGCTTGTTGCTCTTGCGATCGTAGCGGCGTTTGCGATGGGTGATTATGTTGAAGCTGGGATCGTAGCTTTCATTATGCTTATCGGCGAGTTGATGGAGACTCGTACCGCACTTGGAGCACGTGCATCGATCGAGTCTCTGATACGACTTACTCCGAAAGTTGCGAACCGTTTGGAAAAAGACGGCAGTGAGGTTGAGGTGAAAGTAAGTAATCTACAGCCTGGCGAAGTTGTCCGTGTTCGTCCCGGTGACAATATTCCGGCGGATGGCGAGATCGTCGACGGATTCAGTTCGATCAACGAAGCGTCAATTACTGGTGAATCGCTTCCGGTTGATAAGACCGGCGGTATGGGCGTTTTTGCGGGAACTACATCTATTACAGGCGTTCTGGATATCCGGGTTACCAAGGCTGGTAAAGATACGACGCTTGGCAAGGTTCAGTCTCTGATTATGTCTGCCGAGAAAACTCAGATCCCTATCATGCGTATCATCGACAGCAATATCAAGTGGTATGTGCCTACGGTTCTGATGATCGCTTTTATTATCTGGTTCTTTACTAACGATATGTCGCGTGTTATCTCGGCTTTGGTTATTTCGTGTCCCTGTGCACTTATTCTTGCAACTCCGACGGCGATGGTTGCATCTCTTTCTGCGGCTGCGAGGCTTGGTGTGCTTATAAAGAATGTTTCTTTGCTCGAAATCGCGGGGAAAATAACGAGCGTTGTTTTCGATAAGACAGGTACTCTTACTACGGGAAAACTGTTTGTGACGAAGCTCGAACCTGCTGCAGGCGTTGAGGCGGCGGAGATGCTTGAGCTGGGTGCGTCTGCGGAACAAATGAGTAAACATCCTGCGGCGCGAGCTTTATGCGAACTTGCCAGGGAAGCGAACGTAGTGCTACCAGGTCCTGTGGGATTTGCGGAAACGCCGGGTAAGGGTGTTGTTGCAACTGTGGGCAGGGCGGAAGTTATGGTCGGTCGTGACACGTTTTTGAAGGAAAACGGTATTGATATAAGTGCTGTGAGCAATTCTGCGATGCAGGAAGACCAGGGTTTCAGTACTTTGTATATCGCAAAAGATGGTGTTTGTATCGGCTGGGTCGGTTTGCAGGATAAGGCCAGACCGGAAGCACAGGAAGCAGTGAGCGAACTTTTCAAGGCAGGGATTAAACGAATAACGATGCTGACAGGCGATAGAGCCGAAGTTGCGAACAGGGTTTCGGCGGAGCTTGGGTGTACCGATTTTAAGGCGCACTGTCTGCCGCAGGATAAGCTTGCGGTTGTCGAAAAGATTCGTAAGGCCGGGCATATTGTGGCGGTTGTTGGCGATGGTATCAACGACGCCCCTGCACTTGCCGCGGGTGATCTTGGTATTGCGATGGGAGCAGCGGGCAGCGATGTCGCTATTAATTCGGCGTCGATCGCGCTTATGAGCGACGACCTTAGAAGGCTTCCGTTCCTTGTTCATCTTTCGCGTAAGACACGGATGGTTATCGTTCAGAACCTGTTGTTCGGTACAGTTTTTATTATTGCCGGTTTGACAGCGGCTGCGGCGGGATGGGTGAATATCGTACTTGCGGCGATACTGCATTTTGCGGGATCGCTGATCGTTATTTTCAACAGTGCACGGCTTGTTAGATTCGGTGAAGAGCTTGGCTCTCATCGCATGGAGCCACAGAGCGTAAAGTAAAAGCAGTTCAAGACAGAGGTAAAGTACGTGGTAAGTGAGAACAGCCAATTTGCAATTGAGACAGTCTCATTGACGAAAGTATTTCCCGACTGGTGGGGACGTGCGAAGGTGGTTGCAGTCGATAATCTTGACTTGCAGATAAAGCATAACGAAGTTTACGGACTTTTGGGTCCTAATGGTTCCGGCAAGACGACGACTATCAAGATACTGCTTTCTCTTCTTCATGCAACCAAGGGAAGCGCTTATGTTCTTGGCGGTAGTTCGCGCGAGGCGAAAATCAGTTCAAGGGTTGGATACCTTCCTGAAGAGTCTTATCTTTATAAATATCTTACTGCTCGTGAGACGCTTGATTTTTACGGTCGTATTTTCGGTCTTGCAGCGAAGACGCGGAAAGGGCGGATCGAGACACTTTTGGACATGGTCGGTTTGGCGCCGATGGCGAACAGGGCGGTTGGGACATATTCTAAAGGTATGGCCAGGCGGATCGGGTTGGCACAGGCACTTATCAACGATCCTGATGTTCTTGTTCTTGACGAGCCTACATCGGGTATGGATCCGATCGGTACGCGGCAGATGAAGGATTTGATTCTGGGACTGGCGGAGCGTGGTAAGACGATACTTCTTTGCAGCCATTTGCTGGCTGATGTTGAGGATGTTTGCGACCGGATCGGGATACTGTATGGCGGTCGTATGCAGATGGAAGGTCCGGTGGATTCTTTGCTGCAGAAGACTGATGAGACGCAGATTCTTGCCAGCGGTTTGAGCAGTTCGGCGTTGGAAAAGATCAAATCAATAATCGCAGCTGAAAAGGCGGATTGTTCTATTACGTCTCCGATGGATAAGCTTGAGGATTTTTTCATTCGTACAGTTTCCGAAGCTCAGCGCCGGAAAGAACCTACGAGCGGTGCGGTTAATAGCGGTGAGATCAGCGGTTTCCTGAAAGAAGAACATGCCGGATCGGATGATGTTCTGGAGAAGCTGGTAAATGCATCCGTTGACGAAGTTGTTTCCGCGGAAGTTGAGGCGACGACGACAGAAGTTGCTGAGGTTGCCAAGAAGGCTAACAAATCTGTTCTTGATGAATTGACACAATCGACGGTGGCCGATGTGGAGTCCGAAAGCCCTCGTCCGACAGTTCCGCTTGACGATGAGGGGGTTTCGACTTCTGAAATCAAAGAGGATGTTCTCAATAAGCTCATCGGAGAATCCAGAGATGAGTAGGGTGTGGGCGGTAGCCATGAACACCATTGCGCAGGGTCTCAGGATGAAGCTGGCAGTTATTGTTGTTCTGCTGCTTGTGATCCTGCTGCCTTTGATGGGCGTTGTGATGATAGGTGACGGAACATTGAAAGGGAAGCTTCAGACGTTTGTAAGCTACGGTCTTTCGCTTACGAGCCTTTTGCTTTGCCTGCTTACCATCGCAGTTTCGACCCATACATTGACGAGCGATATAAAGCGTCGCCAGATATATCTTGTGATTACCAAACCTGTGAGGCGATTTGAGATTGTTTGCGGAAAACTGCTCGGGGTGGTTTTGCTGATCACATTTCTTCTGGGTATTTTTACGCTGATCATTTATTCCCTTACGGTTTCAATTCCGAGGATCGCTAAAGCTGATGCGGCGCAACTGGAGCAAGTTAACGAAGAGTTCTTTACTTCTCGTGAGACTTTGACGGATCCTGTGGACGAAGTCCGCATAAAAGAACAGGCAATTGAAGAATATAGACGGCTGAAAGAAAATCGTCAACTTCCTGACGGTCTGTCGAGTAAGCGGGTATTGTTCGAGCTTGAAGCGAAGTATCGCGGTATTGCTACGAATGTTCAGGTTGGAGCTTCCAGGCGTTGGGTATTTGAAAATATCAAGGGTCTTGATCCTGATGAGACTATTTTTATTCAGTACAAATTCGGAGTTGCGGTTCCTCGTCCAGATGACAAGGTTTACGCGGTTTGGGATATAGGTGACGACCGTCAGCTTAAACTCGATCCCAGCGAGCGGAAAACGGACATTATGAGGGCCCAAAAGATCGATGCGATTCGTGTTGTTCAGGAGTTCCAGGTTCCGGCAAAAGTAGTGGCAGAAGACGGGTATGTATCTGTTGTTTTTCATAACCCGGTTCAAAATCAGACCACGGTGATACCGCAGGATGTCAAGGTTTTGTACCGTTCGGGGACATTTACAGCGAATTTCATACGGTCTGTACTATTAATACTTGCAAGGATCATTTTCCTTGCAGCCCTTGGCGTGTCTATTTCGACGTGGCTTTCCTTTCCGGTTGCGATACTTATTTGCGTAGTGGTATTTTTTGCGGGTACGGTAAACGGATTTATAGTCGATTCACTCGATGGTCTGTCCATGGTGGCAGCGATTTTCTATTCGGTTACGATCAAGCCGATACTGTGGTTCCTGCCTCAATTTGACGGTGAATTCAGTCCTGCGCCATATATTATTGCCGGCGAATCAATCGGGTGGTTGTTTTTGGTACGAATCTTTGCGGTAACTGTTTTACTTAAAGCGGCGCTTTTGACATTGTTTGGAATATTCATTTTCCATAAGAAAGAGATAGCAAGGATAACGGTTTAGGAAAATAGGCATAAGGCATAAGGCAAAAGGCATAAGTGGTGGATTCGGCCTTTCGGCCGAGGTTGTTTAATATAAAAGAAGCTTTTCATGCAAGTACGTAATACTTTGACAATTATATTTTGTGTTACCTGTTCTTTGGCTTTGCTTTTGACGGCATCGCTGCGGCTTGACAGCATCCACAGTGCGCGTGAAGATCTTGACCTTGTTTCTAATGTTTCGATAGAAAATGCACCTCCCGGTCTGGCATTTGCTACAGTTGCTATGGGTGCATTTCGCGGAATTGTGGTTGACATTCTCTGGATGCGTGCTGACAAGCTGAAAGAGGAAGGTCAGTTTTTCGATGCGAAGCAGCTTGCCGAATGGATTACTACGCTTCAACCTCGTTTTGCAGCGGTGTGGGATTTCCAGGCATGGAACATGGCGTATAACATATCTGTTGCGATGCCAGCTTCTCAGTGGGAAGAGCGTTGGCGCTGGGTTCGTAACGGTTACGAGCTTCTCCGGGATAAGGGGATCCCTCAAAACCCTCACAGTATTCTGCTTTACCGTTCTCTTGCGTGGATCTTCCAGCATAAGATTGGCGGTGTCAGCGACGAGTGCCATAAGGACTATAAGCGTGAACTTGCTTTTGCAATGCGTTCGATACTGAAGGAACGAACCCGAAAATCCCCCCTTAGCCAGCAGGATTTTTTGGATATGGTAGAATCGCAGCAGTCACTAGTGCAGGCGATGCAGGATCCGGAAGTTGCCCGGCTTGTCAACGGACTTCGAGATGCTGACGAGCGGTTTAGGGATAACAGCGAACTTGCGGGAAACTATATCAGTTTGCGTCAGGTTCCCGAAAGATTCGAAGCGGATGCGAATGAGGTCATAAGTGATTTCATGGGTACGGAAGCACTCAGCAAATTCGATGTTTTTTCACGAACATGGCTATTGCGGAACAAATGGAAAATGGATCCTGCCTTCATGTATGAACTGAATGAAAAGTACGGACCTATCGATGGAAGCGATCTTAATGACCATCTTCCGTTGAACTGGGAACACGCTGATGCACATGCGATTTACTGGGCTGAACAAGGTCTCAAGACAGCAGGGAAAAAAGGTGTTTATAGTATCGACGAAAAGAACACTGACCGAATCGTATTCCACAGCCTTAAGGCACTTTTCCTTAGGGGTAAACTCATTATCTACCCAGTTGACGACGGGCCTCCGTCTGTGTTTTTGCGGCCTGATCTTACGATATTCGACGGTCTCAATCGAATATGGATCGAAAAGATCGAGAAATATGAAGCGTTGGAAAAGAGCAATCCCAAAGCAGTCAGGGGCGGGCACAAAAATATGCTTGAAAATGCGACGCTTCTATTCTACCAGGCCGGTCATATCAAAAAATCCGGGGAGATATACAACGAACTTCGCAAACGATATATGCGTTCTGAGTATGAGGATGGTTTGCTGGTATTCGTACAGAAGCAAATGAGGGAAGAGATCAAGGATCTGGAAATACATGACGCTCGTGAGTTACTTTTGATGTCGCTTCGAGAGGCATATTTTCAATATGCTGTTGGTGAGGACGATATGGCAGCGGCACGAGAGGATTGGGCGAAACAGCTTTACGATATGTATGTCCGTGAATTTGGTGACTATGCAGTTCGGCGTGTTAACCTTCCGAGTTTTTCGATGGCACGATACCTGGCGTTTATGGATTTTATTAATGACCCGTATTACCCCAGAACTCTCCAGAGAGCCCTGATGGGCCGGATCCAGGTAGAACGGCCTGATTTGTTCGATGAGTTGGAAAAGCAGGAGCAACAACTACAGAAACGGATCGAAGAAGAACAGAAAAAAACTCAGCCTTCGGTCAGTCCAAATTATTAAGGCAGCTATTAGCCGTTAGCTATTGGCTTTGTCGTTTTGCTTAAGTCGGTTTCTTTGCAGGTAAGTGCCTGTCGAGGATTTTCGTCAACTTGTTATGATCTATGGGTTTTGAGAGGTACTCGTCACATCCGGCTTTAATGCATAATTTTCTGTCACCTTCCATAGCATGTGCAGTGAGTGCTATAATTGGAATTTTTTTCTTATTTTTTCGCAGAATTTTGGTTGCTTCAAGTCCATTTAGATTTGGCATTCTTACATCCATAAAGATCAGATCGAAGGATTGATTTTCACTTTTTTCGAGTGCCTCATTTCCATCATCGGCAGTGGTTATGTCCAGTCCCAGGCGTTCAAGGAGTTTAGTTGTGAGGACTTGGCAACTTTTGTCGTCTTCGGCAATGAGTACGCTGCCGGAGTACATATTGGTGTTTTCTTTCGTTGTAATTATTTTCTCTTTCTGCAAAGTTGGCAGTGATGTTACGTCAACTCCGGCGGGTATCAGCAGGGAGAAAGTCGAGCCTTTTCTCCGGCAGTTGGAGACAGTAAGCTCACCTCCCAGAAGGTGCGCCAACTGGCTTGTTATGGGCAAGCCAAGACCGGTACCGCCGTATTTGCGCGTGGAGCCCTTTTCTACCTGGGCAAAGGGCTCAAAAATATGTTCTTGCATATCAGGCAGTATACCAATACCTGTATCTTCAACGTCAAAACGGATAAAGGGTTTTGCGTCCTTATGCTCCAGTGACACATTTAAGTGAACATGTCCGGCGCTTGTAAATTTAATAGCGTTGCTGACAAGGTTTATCAGGCATTGATGCAGCCGGTCATGGTCGGTCTGGATTATAGCGGGCAGTGTTTCACCGCAAATAACTTCGAAATTGATATTTTTTTTGACAGCGAGCGGGCGCATCATAGAATCGATGCCGGCAAGTATCGTTTTGATAGCATGGTTTGCCGGTGTAACTTTGAGCTTGCCCGCTTCGATCTTTGAATAGTCCAG